>JBFJTV010000040.1:0-11925 GCA_041625075.1 Candidatus Polarisedimenticolaceae bacterium
CTCGGCCATCTCGACCAGGCGCCCGCCGACATCGTTGTTGCTGCGCTGCAGTGCGCGGCGGACGTTGGACAACGAGATGTCGTAGCCCTGAAGCTTCACCGGATCGACCGTGACCTGGTACTGCTTGACGTACCCGCCCACGCTGGCCACCTCGGCGACGCCCTCGACGCTGGTCAGCTCGTACCTCAGGTACCAGTCCTGGATGGAGCGAAGCTCGTGGAGAGAGCGGTCCTTCGACGTGAGAACATACTCGTAGACCCAGCCGACACCGGTGGCGTCGGGACCGAGCTCGACCGTGGCGGACGGGGGCAGCGAGCCCTGAATCCCGGAGAGGTACTCGAGCACCCGGCTCCGCGCCCAGTACAGGTCGGTCCCGTCCTCGAAGATGACGTAGACGAACGAGAACCCGAAGAACGAGTAACCACGAACGTCCTTCGCGAACGGCACCGCCAGCATCTTGGTCGTCAGGGGATAGGTCACCTGATCCTCGACGACCTGCGGCGCCTGGCCTGGGTACGACGTGAAGATGATCACCTGGACGTCGGAGAGGTCGGGGATCGCGTCGAGGGGGATGCTCACGAGTGCCAGTAGACCCCCGACGGTCACCGCGGTCGTGAGCAGCACGACGAGGAACTTGTTGCGGACACACCCCTCGATGATGGCGTGGATCATGCTCTACTCCCCGTGCTCGTGGCCACCGGAAGGGGCCGTGTGGGACGAGCCGCGTTCGCGGAATTTGGCGATCGCCTCCTGGACGCGGCTCTCGGAGTCGAGCATGAACTGTGACTGGGTAACGACCGCCTCTCCCGGAACGAGGCCGGTCAAGACCTGGATGACCGCTCCCTCGCCGCGGATCCCGAGCTTGACCGCACGAGGCTCGAAGCGACCCTCGCCGAGGTCGACGAAAACGAGATTACGCTCGCCCGATCGGAGCACCGCCGAATCCGGGATGAGGATCGCGTCGCGAATCGGAGGGCCGTGAATGACGACGTCGGTATACATCCCCGCTCGGAGCCGGTCGCCCTCGTTCGGCACCTCGACACAGATCTTCATTGTGCGTGTGTCCTGGCTCACTTCCGGATAGAGGAAGAGGATTTCCCCGCGGAAGATGCGATCCGGCTCGAAGGGAAACGAGACCGCGGCCGGCTGACCCTCGCGAACCCAGGAAAAGTCCGACTCGTAGACAGCCGCGTGCACCCACAGAGACGACAGATCGACGATCTTGTAGAGGTTCACCCCGGCCCGGACGAAGATGCCCTCAAGCGCTTCGTCCATCACGTCGGCGACCACCCCTCCGACCGGCGCCGCAACCACCAGTCGCCGCTGGACCTTCCGGCTCTCCTCGAGTCTTCGGATCTGGCTCTCGCTGATGTCCCAGTAGGTCAGCCGGTCACGGGTCGAACGCAGCAGGCTCTCCGCTTGCCGGAGAGTCTCGGCCCGGTCACTTCCCCGAAGCGACGCCGCGTAGTCGAGCGCGCGCAGATACTCCTCCTGGGTCGTGACGAGCTCGGGGCTGTAGATTTCGAACAGGGGCTGACCCTTGCGAACCTCCTGTCCCACGTAGTTGACGTGGACCTTCTCGATCCACCCCGAGTACTTCGTGTTCACCCAGCTGATGAGATCCGCGTTGTAAGCGAGGATCCCGACCGTCCGAACGGTCCGGGAGATTTCGCCCCGGCGAACCGGCTCACTCGCGACCCCGATGTTCTGAACCTGCACCGGGTCGATCCTGATGAGCCCGCCGGCGCCGACCTCGTCGGCGTACTTGGGAACGAGCTCCATCCCCATGGGTGACAGCCCGGGCTCGTCCCGGACATACGTCGGATCCATCGGGGCATACCAGTAGAGGATCTCGCGCTCGCCGCGTGCGGCGCCGGGCGAGGCCTCTGCGGTTGCCATCTTCTGATCCATGGGCTGCAGCGGCATGAGACAGATCGGACACTCGCCAGGCTCGCTCTCGATCACCTCGGGGTGCATCGGGCACTGGTAGAGCTGCTCGCGCGGAAACGTGTCGGTCGAGACGATCGTCGGCGTGTCCCCCGCGGGCGCAGCGCCGAGAAAGGAAAGACCCAGCGGGTTGCCGAAGATGAAGTACGCCGCCGCCAGCCCGAGGAGAAAGACCAGAATCAGCGCAAAGCCCTGCAGACGGCGCGACATCGGAGGCAACGCGAGCGCCTCTTGCTCCTCTTGGGTCGGCTTGGCGGGCGCCGTGCGTTTCGATTGCGGTTTGTCGGTCATGATGGCCCACCTCCTGCGGGAAAGCGCCTGCCGAGGCCGCGCTCCAGATCGGCGAGAGCCGTCCAGTAGTCGGCGAGAAGTCGGTGGTACGTCAGACGCACCTGGAAGAGCACGCGCTGCGCGTCGAGAAGATCGAGGAAGTCGAGACGGTTCGTGGTGTACGCCGCCTCGGCCGAGGCGAGGGATTCGCCCGCTTGCGGAACGATGACGTCACGGTAGAGTCGCGCGCGATGATCGATCGATACGAGACGGAGGACGGTCTCCTGGATGGTCAGCTGCAAGTGGTCGCGTGTGCTTCTGAGAAGCTGCTCGTTGGCGTGGACACTCTGCTGCGCTTCGGCCACACCGGCTCGAATGCGCTTGCGGAAGACCGGCAGATTGATCCCGACACTGACCGCCCAGGCGTCCTTGCCGTTGTCCGGCGGCGGGTTGGCCACCCCGGCGGGGTCCTCGCGCCGGTCGACGTCGATGTAGCCGAGACCGACCCGGAAGTCGGGACGGCCCTCGAGCTCTTGACGCCGGATCCATGCGTGATCGGCCTCGATCGATCGCTCGACGGATCGCACCCGGGGGTGGTCGCGGAGCGACTCGTCGGCGAGCGCCTCGGTGTCGTAGTCGAGCTCCGGGAGCTCCAGCGTGATCGGTTTCAGCTCCAGCTCCGACCCGGGACGTCCGATCAGCTCGGCGAGACGCCTCGTGGTGGTGTCGAGCCGCTGCCGCAGGGCCGTCTGTTGATCGGCCAGGCGGGTGATGTCGGTCTGGACCTTGATGACGCTTTGCTGGATCCCCTCTCCGGTGGAGTAGCGCGTCAGCGCAATCTGCTCGAACCGTTGCAGCAGCGCCGTCTCCTCGCGGTTGACGGTCAGCGCCTCCTGGAGATAGGCAGCCTCGAAGTAGTGGTTCTTGAGCTCGGCGACCAGTCCTCGCTCGAGGTCCCGCACGTTCCACGCCACCGCGGATGCCGTGTGGCCGGCGCGCTGCGCTTGCTGATGGCGCTTCCCCGCCCACGGAAGCCCCTGGGTGAACTCGAGCCCCTGAACCTGTGGACCGACGCGTGTCTCGACGTTCTCGACGAAATACCGGTAGCTGAGCCGTGGATCCGGAAGCGATCTCTGTTGCGGCACTCGCTCCACCCGGGAGCGCCAGGTCGCGTCGGCCGATTGGATTCGCGGGTTCTCGGCGAGGAGGATCGTGACGAGCTCTTCGAGCTGTGGATCGCCGAGGTAGAAGTCCTCACTTGCGACCAGCGGTTCGAGCTGGACGATGACCTCTTCGTCTTCTGCAGCGAGAGCTGCCACCGGGACGCATGCAAGCGACAGCGCGGCGGCGATAATGGCAATCGATCTCATGGGAAACTCTCCACGGAGGGACACACCGGTCCCTCGAAACATACCTGTCCGTTCCTACGCGGAGAGCGTGATCAGATCAAATAGGCCGCGTGGAGAGTGAAGAGTGCGACGTGTGGCGGATCGGGGACGCGCGCGCCGTCCCGGATCGCGCAGGATCCCGAGAGGTCTCTGAGCGCATCGCCATCGGCGAGCTCGGCGGGAGCGCTCTCGAGCTGGAGCGACGAGGAAGCGGGAACGGTGACGGGAGTCTCGGGCGCCGGCTCCTGTGCGCTGCAGCACTGTTGCTGGCCCGGCTGGGTGTTGCAGTCGATTCCGGAGCAGCAACAGCCCGCGGCCAACTGCGTCTCACACAGCGCGAGTGCCGGCCCGGGAGCCAACGTCAGCAGCAACGCCCCCAGAACACACCCTCTCGTCAGTGTCCGGCCCAGATCCATGATCACATTATTATACGCGGTGTCGGTCGTGGGCCAGTTGGCGCGCCATAGGTGGATTTTTCGCCGACAAGCCGCGCTAGCGCCAGTAAGCGGTCAGCAGAACCAGGGCCATCGCGGCCGCGCTCAGCGTCAGGAAGTGGCCACCCGTCAGAAGCCCCGAGATCCGGCGTTGGACGACCCGAGTCACCGCGAGCACCGCTCCGACAACGAGCGCCGACACGCCCACGAGCTGACCGAGCCGCCAGACCAGCGGCGCCACGACTTCACCCTCGATCTCGGCGAGCGACGTTCCGAGCTCGAGCTCCAGCACAAAGCCAATCACCACCAGCGCAGCCCCGAACAGAAAAAAGCCCGCCACACGGCGGCGGTCACCCTCGAACGGGGGGAACAGATAGACCACACCCGTCAACAGGACGAGGAACGTGAGCGGGATCGTGAAAATCGAGACGGCGGGGCTCGCGTACCACGGAAGCCGCTCGTAGGTCATATACGGATCACCGCGGAAAGCGAGAAAGGTACCGATGGCGGTCACCCGGAAGGCGACGGTATGTCCGTCCTCGGGGTCCCGGTAGAGGAGCGGCTCGACGCGGTGGTAAGGGCCCATCCCGTCGACGAGGATCGAGCGATCGTCGAGAGCGGTGACGCTCGTGCCCAGGGCGCGGCGGGCGAACCGGACCATGAGATTGTTGGAGACCTCACGAGCGGAGTAGTACCGCCCCGCGAGCCGCCGCGCCCCTTGTTCTTTGACGTACGCCGCGACGTTCTCGGAGATCGGGAGGCTCTCGACAGGAATGAACTTCTCGGCGAACGCGGTCGAGAAACGCGTCAGATCTCTAAACGCCCGGGCTGCCTCGGGCGAGATCGACGACGCCTCGACCAGACGTGGCAGGTTCGAGAGACGCGCGTCGTAGATCTGCTCCGGGCCTCCGTTCACACCCAGATAGATCCCGATACCGGCGGCCGGAAAGAGGTCCATGGAGTTGTCGAAGCCGTTGATACCGCCCCCGTGACCAAAGGCCCTGCGGCCGGCGTAGTCATACTCGCGGATGCCGAGTCCGAGCCCCGGCCCCGACGGATGAAAGCGGTAGCCGTCGAAGTCCACGAACTCACGAAAGGTCGCGGGCTCCACGAGCGAGACGTCGTCGAAGCGGCCCTTGTCGAGCAGTGCGATCATCAAACGCGCGACGTCGCCGGCGCTCCCGGAGAGATCTCCCGATCCAGCGAGAAACTCGGCGAGCACCGGATGCCCGCACGTTCGGGCCGTTCCGGGACCGGTCGAAACGTGGCAGCGGGCGATCTCGTCAACCCGTCCCTCGGGTAGGCCGAGAAAAGAGCGCGTCATCCCGAGCGGGTCCAGGACCGCGCGCGCAACCGCGTCATCGAGCGAGAGTCCCGTGACGTCCTGGATTACGAGACCGGCGAGACCGAAACCGAGGACGTCGTAGCTGGCGACGTGCCCGGGTCGTCTCACGCGCTGGATCCGGCGCTGGAGCGCGGCGTCGGACATGCGGGAGGAGCTTCCCGGTGGCAGCCCCGAACCGGTCATGTCGGCGTCGAAGCCGGCACGATGCGTCAGGAGCTGTCGGAGCGTGACCGGCTCGCCGTCGAGATCAGGAATCTTCACGCGTGTCAGATACGCATTGATGTCCGTGTCGAGATCAACCGTCCCTTGCTCCACGAGCTGGAGAACGGTCAGCCCGATCAGGGGCTTGGTCATCGACCCGAGACGGTAAACGGTCGTGTGTGGATCGACGGGCTCGCCCGTCTCGATGTCGCGGACGCCGTAGCCCTTGAGCAAGACGATGCTGTCGTCCTGGACGACGGCCAGGCCGACTCCGGGGACCCCGGTGGCTTCCAGGAGCGGATCGATGTAACCGTCGGCGAATGTTTCCAAGGCCACCGGATCGAGCTCGACGCTCGACGTGAGGGGACTTCCCCAGAAGGCCAGCGACAGGATGAAAGCGCGCACCGGCATCGGTCACCTCGATGGATCGACGTCGCACTTCCTGGAACGTCCTGCGGAAGTAAAAGGTTGCGTCGGACTTGACTTGCCGCTAGCCGGCGAGCTTGTTCATCACCTCGGCAAGCGCGAAGTCGTTGTTGCTGATGCCGCCCGCGTCGTGGGTCGTCAGATCGACCGAGACCCGGTTGTAGACGTTGAACCACTCCGGGTGGTGGTCCATCTTCTCCGCGGCGATCGCGGCACGCGTCATGAAGCCGAAGGCGGCGCCGAAATCGTCGAACTTGAAGTCGCGGTGCAGCTTGCCTTCCTTGACCTGCCAGCCAGCAAGGGACTTCAGCCTGTCTTGAACTTCCTCGTCGGTCAGTTTCTTGGTCGCACCCATCCCCTGCTCCTGAGGCCCGGAGGCAGCCTTTTCGTTCGTTTCCGGCTCGACCCGATCAGTACTCGGCGATATCAACGCACTGGATGAAGTGAATATCGGGAGTCCCGACGACACCGCCGTTCTTCATCCGGTCCCTCAGCTCGTCCGACGCGGCGAAGGTGCGAAGGGTATCGAGATCGTTGGCCTGGTGGTAGACGATGACCTGATGGCGGTCGTCGACAGCCTGGTTGACCGCGTGGCCCACGATGCCGGCCTTCTTCCGATAAGCGTCGAAATCGTCATACGCGTAGCGCCACTTGTCGTAATCGTCGACCTTGTGGATCGCGATCATGCCGGGGAGCTTCTGATCGGCAATGAAATCCTCGGACATCGGCCTCATCACGTGGATCGACGGCTCGCCCTCCACGGTGGCACTGCTCATCGCGTCACGAAGCCCCGGGCTCTCGAGAAACGCCCGGAGCTTGTTGGCGTCGCTCGCCGGGCAGTAGATGTAGACCATGTTGGGATCGTCGGCCCCGCGCTCGACGGAATGGCCGAGCATGCTCGCCGCCCTGCGTGCTCCCTCGTGGTCGTCGAACGCCTTCTTGAAAGCATCCCAGTCACGGACGCGGTGGGCGACCAAAACGGCGACAGGCGGAAGCGTCTGGCTCATGGTCCTGCTCCTCTCTAGAGTTGACCGACATCGGGCCCCGTGCCGGGCCTGTTTATGTGCTCATTAGCGCACGAAACGGGCGTCCCTGACAAGGGAAATGACGACGGTATCGAGCGGGCCCGACGGCCTCAGAGACCCCGGCGCTGAAGCTCCCAGCGTCGCCAGCGGCCGTACTTGCCCGGCGCGATGTAGCTGACCGCCAGGTAGGCGTGCGCCCGGGGCAGCAGCGGCCAGGCGGCGACCGACTTGCGCAGCGCCGCCCGAATGTCGGGCAGGCTGCTCCGCTCGCCACCCTTCCTCGCCATCAACTCGCGGCCCAGACGCAGGTACTGCTTGGCGAGCGAACGGCGGTAAAGCATGCGGTTCTTGCGCACGAACTCCGGGTGCTCGCGGGCGAGTCTGGCCAGGATCTTCAGCCACACACGCGCGTTGCGTTCCTGGTCGGCGCTGACGGTGGCCGGATGGATCCGTCGAAGCACCAACGGTTCCGGCTGGAGAACCATCGGCATGTGAAAGGAGTAACGGATCCACATCTCGACGTCGACGGCGGTGCGGATCGACTCTTCAAAGCCCCCAAGCTTGTCGATCCACTCGCGGCGCACCACCGGGGGCCTGCCACAGCCCACCCGTGTGTCGTCGGTCAGCATGCCCTTCGCGTCGAAGTAGATTCCCGGAGATCGTTTGGTGAACGTGCGTTTGCCGGGGCGGTTGTCCATGCCGATCTCGCGCTCGGCGGTAAAGACCGCACCGGCATCCGGGTGCCTCTCGAAGGTCTCGAGTGTCGCCTCCAGAAAACGCGGCTCCCACAGATCATCCGAATCGAGAAAGGCGAGGAACTCGCCGCGCGATTCGGCGATGCCCCGGTTTCTGGCTGCGGCGAGGCCGCGATTGTCCTGGTGGACGTAACGCACCGGCGGGATCATCGAGGCGAGCTCCTCGCGTGTGCCGTCGGTCGACCCGTCATCGACCACGATGATTTCGTAATCGGTGAAGGTTTGCTTGAGGACACTCCCCACGGCCTGCGTGACGAGGTCACCGCGGTTGTACGTGGGAATGATGACGCTGACTCGCGGGTCTTCTTTCGACATGGCTTTGCTTACCCCGATCTCGATCGCCAGGATAGTAGCATCCACTGCGCCCCTGCGAGACCGCGGTTGTGGATGGTATCGATCCGGTCAAGAGACGGACCCGAGACTAAAGGAGGTCTTGGATGAAGGCTCGTCGGGGCGGCGGTCGAGCGGGACGGCGAGATCGAGACGCAGGGGGGCGAACGGCGAGCGGTCAATCATCGGCGCGGCCGGCGCGCGTCAGTTCTCTTGCCCGACGGGTGGCGGCGGGTGCTGTAAGAGGTCGACGACCGCCGCGTGGCCCTTCTGGCGGGCGAAGCTCTCCGCGGTGTCTCCGTCCTTGTCCTTCAGTCCCGGATCGGCTCCGTGGATGAGAAGCAGCCGAACGACTTCGGTCTGGCCTTCCGCCGAGGCGGTCATCAACGCGGTGAAGCCCTCGAGCTTCCCCTGGACGTTGACCTCCGATCCCTTCTTCAGAAGCAGCTCGACGGTCTCGGCAAAGGGGCCACTCGAGGCGTACATCAAGGCGGTCCTGCCGTGAACATCTTTCGCGTTGAGCTCGGCCCCCTCGTCGAGGAGGTAACGTACGACATCCGTGTGCCCGTTGAACGCGGCCCACATCAGCGGCGTGTGCTTGTCGGGGTCGACCGTATCGACGGACACCCCGCCGGACACGAGCGAGCGAACGACCTCGAGCTCCCCGGCAAAGGCGGACTGCATGAGCGTCTGCTCTTTGGGGGTCAGACCGGGCGAGACCTGGGCCGTGGCGGGAACGCCGATGGTCCACAACAAAATTGTCTGCATCAAAAAGAATCGCATCACGACCACCATATTAGGAGATCTCATTGCCGGTTGTCGATCTGGTAGATTAGCGGCCGCGGCGAAGGGGAAGGAGCATGACTGAGGCGGTGCGTGGATGGTATGGTGGGCGCGGCCCCGGCGATCGAGCCGAAGATCGGAGGCTTTGTGCGTGTCTTCCTGATTCACGTTCGAGACCCTCAGTTCTACGGAATCCCCGACACGAAACGCTCCAAGGAGGGGCGGGTTCGGATCATGGGGTTCCCGCCGATCGGGATCATGTCGCTCTCCGCCGTGCTCAAGCGGGCGGGCCACGAGTGCGTGATGTTCGATCAGGCCAACCCCGACACACCAAACGACTTCATCCTCGGCGAGATCGAGCGCCAGAAACCTGGCCTCGTCGGGCTGAGCTTTCTGTCCGGGACGAGCTACCCCTACGCCAAGATCCTCGCGCGTCAGATCCGCGCGAAGAACTCCAGGATGAAGATCGCCTTCGGTGGCGTGTTCGCCACGCTCAACGCCAAGCGTGTCAAGGGGGAGTGCACCGAGGTGGACTTCGTCTGCCGCGGCGACGGCGAGGATCTGATCCTCGATCTTCTGGACCATCTCGACGACCCGGGGGCCGTTGCCGGCGTCACGTGGACCGACGGCACCGGCGAGGTGCGGACCAACCTCGATCGTCCCATGGAAAAGGACCTCGACAAGTGGCCGTTCCCCGACCGTGAGGGATTGGCGATCGATTACATCGAGTCGATGCCTCTCGACGTACCCGCGGTGTTGACGATGGACCGCTACACCACCATGCAGACCTCTCGGGGCTGTCCGTGGCCGTGCGTCTTCTGTGACATCCCAACTTTCAGCGAGGGAAAGTGGCGAGCGCGTAGCGCCGCGCACGTCGTCGAGGAGCTCAAGCAGCTCGACCGTGCCGGGTACCGCTCGGTCTTCTTCGTGGACGACCATTTCCTACTGCGCCCGCAGCGAATCCAGGAGATGTGTAACGGTATCGTCGAGAACAAACTGAAGATCAAATGGGGCTGCGAGGGACGCGTGGACTCCAAGTGCATGGACCTCTTCCCCGCCATGGCCAAGGCCAACATCCGCACCCTGATGTTCGGCATCGAGAGCGGGAGCCAGAAGATCCTGGATCGTCTGAAAAAGGAGCAGACTCTCGAACAGATTGAGACGGCCGTCAGCGCCGCCAAGAAGGCGAAGATCGAGATCGTTCACGGGTTTTTCCTGCTCGGTAACCCGGACGAGACCCCGGACGACATCAAGAAAACGTACGAGTTCGCTTCCCGAATCCGGATCGACACCTTTGGCTTCGGCCGTCTCTGTGTCTATCGCGGAACACCGCTGTGGAACGAATACGTCCAGCGCGGGCTCGTCAACGACGAAGAGGACTGGAACAAGTACTTCAGGGCTTCGCTGATCGATCCCACGATCCTTCCCGACGACGAGATCGATCGTGTCCGCAGTGTCGAAATGAGACGGCTGATCCGGTACAAATTCACCCGCTACCCGATCCAAAGCCTCAAGGTCTTGCGCCGCTTCACGAGGTACATGCCTAAAGCCGACGCTCTTCGTCTGGTCTTCAAGGCTTTTCTGGGGAAGAAGAAGGCTGCGCCCAAGGCCGGGAGCGCGTCTGCAGTGATGGGATACGAGGAGAGCAAGAAAGCCGCCGCGGCCTTGACGCAGATCGCGGACGACGGCCTGGACGATGCCGTCCGAGAGCGGCCGAGCCGAACCGTCTGACACCCGGGTGATTGCGGGAACCGGGAATCGCTCTCGACTTTTCGTCGCCCCCGGACGTAGTAGACCCTCGAGCGCCGTCGAGACGGAAGGGGCGAGCGATGTTGAAGCTGATTCTCGTGACCGCATTCCTGCTTCACGCCGGGCACTCCGGCGAGGGCCAGACCCTGATGATCCATTCCGTTCGAACGGATGGTCCGGCGGAGAGCGCCGGAATCAAGGCCGGAGATCGCATCGTCGCGCTCGATGGGCAGAGGATCCAGGATCTGGAAGACCTGCAGAAGCTCATGGCCACCAAGGAGCCGGGGGACGTGATGCCGGTAACCGTGCACCGCGACGGCAAGGACGTCGAGTTGCCGGTCACCCTCTCTGAGATGGCAGGCGGCCGCGCCTCGATGGGGGTCTCGATCGCGGTATACGAAGGAGAGGTTCCGGAGAACATGGGCGCGGGAACCGACTATTGCCTCGCGTGGGTCGAGGAAACGTACAAGATCGAGTCGCTGACTCGGGAACTGGGTCTCGATCTGTCGGACGAATACGAGACGACACGATCCTGCATCGAACGCGACACGCGGGCCATGGGACCAGCCAACGCGGTCAAGTACTGCGACAACGTCTTCAAGGTCCACTGTGCCGGACTCGATCTCCTTGCCGAGATCGGCGAGGCCCAGGTGCGCGTGTGCGAACAGCGACTGACCGAGTCGCTCGGAATCGACGTCGCGGAAGAGAAGAGCTGGAAGACCTGCGGGCAGCACAAGGTCATCGATCGGTACTCGGTGACCGGCGAGCCCAGCACCAGCGAGAGCGCCTGCAGGACCGCGCTCGCCGAGTGCACGGGCGACGGCGGGTAGATGTTCCGCCGTCAGTTGACGCCGGGAAACTCGTCGGCGATTCGTCGCGCGTCTTCCCCGCGTCCTCGCTTCGAGGGGCGAACGGGCCCGCAGGGCTGGTTCTTCACGGCACGCGCTTCTTGAAGATGCACGTGATGCTGTGCTGCTCGTTGTTTCGGAAGAATAGGTTGCTGTACTCGATGTTCTCGGTGAGATACCGCTGTTCTTCCTCGGTCATGTACTCGCTCTTGATCGTGGATGTACGGACAAACTCGTCGATCATCGTCAGCGTCGTGTTGCGCCCGCCCGTCGCGGCGCCGTATCCCGGCCAGTAGTCGATAAGCGAGGTGTGGACGTCCTCCACGATGTAATAGCCGCCGGGTTTGACATACGGGAACAGATAACCGAGGCTGACCTGTTGCTGCTCCATCGTGTGACCGCCGTCGTCGAGGATGAAGTCGAA
>JBFJTV010000041.1:0-11728 GCA_041625075.1 Candidatus Polarisedimenticolaceae bacterium
ATCGGCAGCGCCACGGCGAAACCCGCCAGCGGGCCCGCCGCCGCGACATCGAACAACGCCTTGCGGCTGGGGATCGGGCTCTTGATACGAATGACCGCACCAAAGGTCCCGACAAAGGGGATTCCAGGGATGAAAAACGGCAACGTCGCGCTGATCCCGTAGTATCGGCAGGCGAAATAGTGGCCCATCTCGTGCGCACCGAGGATCGCGAGGAGGCACACGGCGTAGGTGAGACCGCGCGCGAGAACGGCCCCGAGATCTTCGTTGGGCGCCCCGCCCCAGAACGTCCCGGCCACCGTCGCCGTGAGCGCCGTCGCGAGAAACAGGCCGATGTGGAGCAACGGACGCGTGGTCCGCGGCGGCGGAGCCAGCGGCGGAGGCACCCGTATCTCGGCGCCGTCGTCCCGCGGAAGGCTCATTGTGTAATTAGCCGAGGTTTCGGAGGTTCTTGCCGGGCTTGAAACGAATCGTCTTTCCGGGAGGGATGCGAACTTCGCGCCCGGTTCGAGGATTACGTCCGATTCCCTTCTTGCGCGGCTTCACCTGAAAGACGCCGAACCCGCGAAGCTCGATCCGCTCGCCGCGCTTGATGGCCATCTTCATCGCTTCGAACACGGCCTCAACCGCCTCGACCGCCTTGACCTTCGTGATGTCCGCCTGCTCGGCGACCTTGTTGATGATGTCCGCTTTGATCATCCGGGACGACCTCCTCGAATCCCCGCACCTGTTTTGGCCCGTAGTTTAGGAACGAGGGGGCACCCTGTCAAGGGCGGTCGTCATCTAACTCTATTGATCCTCTGTATTTAGGAAGCAGAAGGCTTGTTGGGCGGCGGGACGGCGTGCTATAGCTTGGTCCTCACGATCCAGGCCGCTTCTCACGGAGAATCCCGGTGCCGCTTCCGCTCGTTGCCATCGTCGGCGCCCCCAACGTCGGCAAGAGCACGCTGTTCAACCGGCTGGTCGGTAGGAGGCGGTCGATCGTGACCGACGAGCCCGGCGTGACGCGGGACCGCGTCTACGGGGAGGTCCGCGACGTCCCGCGTCCGTTTCGGCTCGTGGACACCGGGGGGCTTGCCCCCGATCCAACGGCGCCGTTTGCCCGTGAGATCGAGAACCACGCGCTCGTGGCCGTCGACGAGGCGGCGGTCATCCTGTTCATCGTCGATGCGCGGGCGGGCGCCTCGGCGCTCGACCGGGAGATCGGCGCGATGTTGCGGCGCCGTTCCCGCACCGTTCTTCTCGTGGCCAACAAGATCGATGGCGAGAGACAGGAGGGCTTGATCCACGCCCTGCACGAGCTGGGTCTCGGCGAGCCGGTCTCGATCTCCGCCGAGCACGGACGCGGCATCGAAACGCTTCTCGACCGCGTCGCCGACACCCTCGGAGAAAGCGAAGATTCCGATACGGATCATGACGACGAGTCCGACCGTCCGATCCGCGTCGCACTCGTGGGGCGCCCCAACGTCGGGAAGTCATCGTTGCTCAATCGCCTCGTGGGTGAAGAGCGGATGATGGTCAGCGACGTTCCGGGGACCACCCGCGACGCGGTCGACACGCTGCTGACCCGGGACGGACGCCGCTACCTGCTGGTGGACACCGCCGGGCTTCGCCGCAAGGGTCGCGTGAAGCTCGCGGCCGAGGCCGTCTCGGTCGTCGTCGCGCGCAAGAGCATCGAGCGCGCGGACGTCGTCGTCTTGCTGATCGACGCCTCCGAGGAGTTCGCCGCGCAGGACGCCCACATCGCGGGGTTCGCGATCGACGCGTTCAAGCCGATCATCGTGGCGGTCAACAAGTGGGACCTCGTGACCGGAAGGGAAGAGGCCGCGCGGTTCTGGGAGGACGAGGTCCGGCACCGTCTGCGGTTTGCCAAGAAGGTCCCGATGGTCCTGGTCAGCGCGCTTACCGGGCAGCGGGTGGTCAAGATCCTGGATCTTGTCGACGAGGTTTACGAGACCGCCGGGCGCCGGATCCCCACGACCGAGCTCAACCGCTGGCTCCAGGATGTCTCTCGCGCCGAGCAGGCCTCACCGGCGAAGGGCCGGAGCGTCAACCTGCTGTACATGACCCAGACCGGAACCCACCCGCTGCGATTCGTCCTGTTCTGTAACCACCCGCGGCGGGTTCACTTCTCACTGAAGCGCTTTCTCGACAACAGCCTCCGCGAGCGTTTCGGTCTCGGAGCCACCCCCGTGGACCTTCGCTTCCGAGGCCGCCGAACCGTCCGCTGACCCCAGCAACCCGGAACGCTTGACGCCTCACCGGGGCGGCACTATGTTGCGCCAGGACAGCTATTTCGCCCTGCTGGGCGTAGCTTGCGTGACTTTGGGGGTCGTCTGACATGGTGCTGTTCAACTACTCGACCAAGGAGCTCACGGCCAAGGTGGTCTTCTACGGCCCGGGTCTTTGTGGGAAGACGACCAACCTGCAGTACGTGCATCAGAATCTCCCGGTCGACGCCAAGGGCAAAATGCTCTCGCTGGCGACCAAGACCGACCGCACCCTGTTCTTCGACTTCCTACCGATCGACCTGGGCAGTATCCGCGGCATGAAGACCCGCGTGCAGCTCTACACGGTTCCCGGTCAGGTGTTCTACAACGAGACGCGCAAGCTGGTACTCAAGGGCGCCGACGGAATCGTCTTCGTCGCCGACTCGCAGGAACAAATGCTCGGCGCGAACGTCGAGTCGTTCCGCAACCTCGAGGACAACCTCCGCGGTCACGGCATGAATCTCGCCGAGATGCCGCACGTCCTGCAGTTCAACAAACGCGACCTTCCCAAGCTCTCGAGCATCGAAGAGCTCAATTCCGCCCTCAACAAGTTCAACGCGCCGTTCTACGAGTCGGTGGCCACGACCGGTATCGGGGTCCAGGACACGCTCAAGGCGATCGTCAAGCTCGTGCTGCTGCATCTCACACGAAAGTACGACCCCGCGGCGTCTTCCGCGTCGGCGCCCGAGCCGGTTGCCCCCCCTGTCGCGGCGGCGCCCGAGCCGCCTCCGACTCCGCCGGTCAAGTCCACGCCGCCGGCAGCTCCGGCCGCCGCGGGCGGGATCCCGGTCTCCGACGTCGGCCCGGCGGTCGATACCGGAGTGCCGATCGAGGTTGCCCCGGTTCCCGAGCAGACGGTCGACAAACCCGCCGCGAGCGCGCCGCCCCCACCGCCCGATTTCCGGCCGTCAGCCGACGATCTCGATCTCGGCCCGGCCGCGCCGGACTTCGGTGAGGAGGAGATCGACGAGCTCGTCGAAGAGGTGAGCGAGCTCGAAGACGCCCTCCCGCCGCAGATCCGACCGATCGAGGAAGAACCGCTCGCAGCAGCGCCTGCCGAGCCGGACCCCGTCTTCGAGCCGCCGGTGCCGACACCGGTGGCCGACCCGATGACGCCGGTGAGCGCGAGCGGCGAGGGCGGTGGACTTCATCACGCGACGAGCGACGGCATCGACGCGGGGATTCGACCGACCGAGGTCGAGGTGCCGTTCGAGGAAGGGCTGGAAATCGAGTCCATGCCCGGTGCCGATTCGTCGATGGTGGGGGACGACGCCGCGGTGCCCGTGCACTCTTCCGAGATGCCTTCCGGCGGCGGAACGGGGACCGACACCTCGTTCGAGGTCGATCGCGGTTTCGATCCGGAGTTCGCGACCGGAGAAACGACTGCCGCGCCCGAGCCGACTCCGACCCGCGGCGCACCCGTACCCACCGCGTCGGAAACCGGCGACGACGACACGGTCGTCCTGACCGAGGTCGCCGCGGACAGCGATCTGTTCAACGACCCCGATCTAGAGGTCGCGAGGCTCCAGCCCGGGGAGACTCGCGAGATCGAGGTCCCGGTCGAGGTGGGCGAGGGTCCGAACGTGCGGCGGTTCAAGCTGACGATCCGGTTGAACATCGACGGCCTCGACTAGCCCTGGCCGAGCCTGCGCGGCGCCTCACGGCGCGGTATCCTTTTAGCGTCATGCGTCGAGCCGCGACAGCCCCGCTCTTTCTTGCCTTACTCGCGCCGGTTCACCTCGCTCGGGCCGGGGACGCCTCGCTGAATCTCTACGAATGGCTCCGCCCCGCCCCGATCGTTGTGGTCGCCGAGATGCAGGACAAGGCCGGCAAGCACACCTATCTCGATGTCATCCAGCCCATCCGGGGGAAGGTGGAGCTCGGAACGGAAATCAGTGTTCTGGTGCGTCGCGCCAATCTCGAGCGCGACGACGAGGACTACCCGTTGAAGCTCGAGCCTCAAATCACCTACATCCTTTTACTCCAGGAGGTGGCCGCCAAGGCGGATCAGCCCCGGACGTTCGAGTTGGTCCGGGGAGTCCACGGGGCGCGCGAGGTGCCCTCGGAGGCGCGCAAGCCGTTCTTCGAAGCGGCCAAACTGTTTACACAGATCCAGGACGCCGACGACCACGATCTCGCGTGGCACCGCCTCGAGATGATGCTCGAGGAGGTCAACCCGCTTCTGATCGAGACGGCGCTGCAGCAGTACCACCGTTACCGCCGGGGCAAGCCCGAGCTTCTCCCCACGATCCGACCGCTGCTGGAGCACCCGCGGCCCGGGATTCGAACGGCCGCGTTCGACCTCATCGGATTCATCCTCGAGCGTTACCCCCGGGATGCGATCGACGACCGTGACGAGATCGAGGCCGAGATCATCGGCCACGCCCGGGACGACCCCTCCGTGGCGGTCAGGATTGCCGCCACCGGGGCCCTGGGGCCCCTCCGGGCGCCAGGAATCGAAAGCGTGGTGGAGGAAATCTCGCTGGAGGACCCGGACCAGGAGGTCCGCTACGCCGCCGAGGTCCTGCTCTACCAGTGGCGCCTGCTCGACGAGGCGACGCGGCAGGACTGAGCCGCGCCGCGGGATTGACTAACCCACCATCCGGAACCATGTTGAAACTGGACCCCACGGGGCGGGAGGAAGCGCCGCGCCGGGGGGAGGGAGTATGGCGACACACCCCTTCCAGAACTTCATGGTGCGCTACGGCGCCCAGGAGCGGATTTTCACCGAGGGTGACCTCGGGACCACGATGTACATCGTGCAGTCGGGCAAGGTCCGGCTGTTCCGCATGCTGGAAAACCACAAGAAGATCCAGGGAACGATGGAGAAGGGCGACTTCTTCGGGGAGATGTCGATCCTCGAGGGGCTCCCGCGCTCCAGCTCCGCGGAGGCCGTCGAGGACACCGAGCTGATCGAGATCAACAGCATGACCTTTGACAAGATGATCAAAGGCAACATCGAGATCGCGATCCGCATGCTCCGGAAGCTTTCGATTCGCCTCCGCGAGGCCGAACGCATCATCGAAGAGCTCCACGTCACCGACGTGCGGGCGACCCGCGCGACCCGATCCGCCCCCACCAAACGCCCCTCGACCACGGCGGCCACGGCAACCGGCGCGCGTCTCGAGGTCGAAAGCGACGGGACTGTTCTGAAGCTGAACGGAGACGACACGCTGATCGGACGGTTCGACCCGGTCACCGATCTTCGTCCCGATGTCGACCTCACGCAGTTCGACCTCAAGCGGAGTGTCTCGCGACGCCACGCCAGAATCAGCCGGACGGAAGACGGGTTCTTCATCACCGAAGAGGTCGGCGCGCTCAACGGATCCTTCGTGAACGGAAACAAGCTCTCGGCGGGCAAGCCGCAACCGATTTCTGACGGTGACACCCTGAGCGTCGGCATGGTCAAGCTCGTCTTTCACACCTGATCGAAACCGCTCCGATATCTACGTTGGCGCCGTCCCGCCCAGGGTCCTAGACTGGTCGGGTGGCGCGGCCCCATCCCCGGGTCGCAACGGAGCCCGTTGTCGTGAGCGTCTGCCGAACCCTCGTCCGCCTGTTCGCCATGCTGGCGGTGTTGTGCGTCTCGTCTCCCGTTCCCGCCGACGGTCCGATCCCGTACCGCCTTCTCCTCGAGATCGTCTGGGGAGAGGGTGTCGAGGGCCCCAACAGCGTCACCGATGAGCTCACCTATCAGGTTCGCGACGACATCACGGCCCGGAATTGCGTCGAGAAGATGGTGGACTCGGCAGCGGACGGTGACCTCCTCCTGCGAGCGACGATCGAGTGGATTCGCGAGGAGACCGTCTACGACATGAGCATGATGCAGCAGAACCAGACAAGCGATCCCGGGGCGAAGGCGCAGTACACGGCGGTCTTCGAGGCGACGATCCGGCTCGATCTCTATGCCCTGCCGGGCGGCGAGCTCGTGGACTCGGACCGCTTCAAGGAGTCGCGAGCCTACCGTCCACGTCACGACTACGAGGACGCGGCAACCCGGGCTCGTGAGGACGCCGCAACCGGTGTCCAGAGATCGATCGCCGCCAAGGTGTGCGGCGCCAATCCGAAGAAGCTCGAGAAGAAGATCGCGAAGGCGAGGGCGAAGGCCGCCAGCACCGCGTCTCGTTGACCCCCCCCGTAGCGCGTGTTAAATTGCGCGCCCATCATGTCCGCTTCCCGGAAACCAAGAGTGCTCTCGGGGATGAGACCCACGGGGCGACTGCATCTCGGTCACCTCGTCGGCGCGCTCGACAACTGGGTCAAGCTCCAGGAGACCCACGACGCGTTCTTCGCGATCGTGGACTGGCACGCCCTGACCACCGAGTACGCCGACCCCTCGGAGATCCACGGCGACATCACCCAGGTGGCTCTCGACTGGCTGGCGTCGGGGATCGACCCGGAGCGCAGCACGGTCTTCGTGCAGTCCGACGTCAAAGAGCACGCCGAGCTGCACCTGTTGCTCTCGATGGTGGTCCCGCTCCCGTGGCTCGAGCGCGTCCCGACCTACAAGGAGCAGCAGGAGCAGCTCCGAGAAAAGGACCTCAACACCTACGGCTTTCTCGGGTACCCGCTTCTGCAGGCCGCGGACATCATCGTCTACAAGGCGGACGCCGTTCCGGTGGGGGCCGATCAGGTCCCGCATCTCGAGCTGACGCGCGAGGTCGTGCGGCGATTCAACCACTTCTACGGCGAGGTCTTTCCCGAGCCCAAGGAGCTGCTCACTCCCTCGCCCAAGCTTCTCGGCACCGACGGCCGGAAGATGTCGAAGTCGTACGGCAACGCCATCTTTCTCAGCGACTCGCCCGACATGATCGGGAAGAAGGTCGACGGCATGCTGACCGACCCGCAGCGAACCCACCGCCACATCCCGGGGAACCCCGAGGTCTGTCCGGTGTTCGACACGCACAAGATCTTCTCGTCGGAGAAGACGCTCGCGTGGGCGGACAGCGGTTGCCGCACGG
Organism: Candidatus Polarisedimenticolaceae bacterium; assembly: GCA_041625075.1. Taxonomy (GTDB): domain Bacteria; phylum Acidobacteriota; class Polarisedimenticolia; order Polarisedimenticolales; family Polarisedimenticolaceae; genus JBFJTV01. The sequence goes on from JBFJTV010000041.1 coordinate 7,229, forward strand.
CGGCGATCGGTTGCCGGGACTGCAAGGCGGCCCTCAAGGAGAACCTGCTCGCGCGGGTCGCACCGATCGCCGAACGACGCGCGGAGCTCGAGAAGAACCCGGAGGGCGTGCGCTCGATTCTGGACCGCGGCGCCGCGCACGCCCGTGAGGTCGCCGGCGAGACGATGCGAGAGGTCCGTAGCGCGGTGGGGATCGGGTGATGGACAACCAGAACCAGGAGATCTCCAAGGATCGCTCGAACCCGGAAGCTGGACAGGGTCGCGACTGGACGGGGCACAGGATCCAGGCCGGTGAGTTCGAGGGTCCCCTCGACCTGCTGCTGCACCTCGTCCGCGCCAACGAGGTGGAAATCACCGACATCCCGATCGTCGAGATCACCGAGCAGTACCTCGGCTACATGGACCTCATGAAGGACCTCAACCTGGAGATCGCCGGGGAGTTCGTCGTGATGGCGGCGACCCTGATGCACATCAAGTCCCAGGTTCTGCTCCCGAGAGACCCGCTCGCCGAGGACGAGGAGATCGACCCCCGAGCGGGGCTCGCGCAGCAACTGCTCGAGTACCAGAAATACAAACAGGCGGCGGAGAACCTCCAGGCGATGGACAGCGTTCGCTCGCTCATCTGGACGCGGGAGGAGGTCGCGGACGAGTTCAAGGGCGAAGAGCTTCTCGCGGTCGATCTGTTCGACCTGCTGAAGGCGTTTCGTGGTCTCGTCTCGCGGCTCGGTGAAGAGGCGCGTCTTCGTCTGCACCGCGACACCGTCTCGGTGGCGGACAAGATCACCTGGCTCGCCGACCTTCTCGAAACCAAACGAAGCGCCAGTCTCGATGATCTTCTCGAAGCGATGCCCACCAGGCTGGACGGGATCGCCCTCTTTCTTGCGATCCTCGAGATGATGCGGTTGCGGATGATCGTGGCGTTCCAGCGCAAGCTGTTCGGCGAGATTCGCGTCGCGCTCCGCAGGGAAGAGCCCGAGCGAGCCGATGCGGCCCGACAGGATGAAGGGGGAGGCGAGAGGTGAGCCCAAAGAGCGGTCAGGCTCCGCCCGAGGACCTACTACGCGCAGTGGTCGAGGCGGTGATCTTCGCTACGGGCGAGCCCGTCGATCCCCGCGAGATCGCGGACGCATTCCGCGGCCTCGACGAGGAGACGGTCGAACGGACCCTCGAGGAGATCGCCAGGGAGTACGAGCGTGCAGAAAGCGGCCTTCTTCTCGAACGGGTCGCCGGGGGCTTCCGCCTCGCGACGCAGCCGAGGGTCGGTGCGTGGGTGCGGCAGTTCTTCCGGCAGCGCAACCGCACGAGGCTGTCACCGGCCGCACTCGAGACCCTCGCGATCGTGGCGTACCGGCAACCGGTGACGTCTCCCGAGATCCAGTCGATCCGAGGCGTCGATCCATCGGGATCCCTGCGCAGCCTGCTCGACAAACGCATGATCCGGATCCTCGGCAAGAAGCGCGTGGTGGGAAACCCGCTGCTGTACGGAACCACGAAGCAGTTCCTGATCCACTTCGGTCTCAACAGCCTCGGAGACCTCCCCGCGATCGAGGATTTCGAGGAGCTGGTGGGATCGCTCGGCGAAGAATCCCTGTTCCCCGCGGAAGAAGGCTCCGAGGTCGTCGAGGTTGAAGGGGAGGTCGAGGTGTCCGAGCCGGAGGCGGAGGCCGCCGAGGCGGGCGAGACCGCCGCGACCCGTCCCGAGCAGGGCGCCGATTGATCCGGTGAGGGGGGCGAGCCCGTGACGGAGCGCCTCCAGAAAGTGCTGGCTCACGCGGGGGTCGCCTCGCGCCGCGCCGCCGAGAAGCTCATCCTCGAAGGCCGGGTGACGGTGAACGGAGCCGTCGTCGACCGTCTCGGTGTCCGTGTCGATCCCGAGCGCGATGCAATCAAGGTCGACGGGCGGCGGATCCGCCGTCCCCCCGCCTCGCACACCTACCTCGCGCTGCACAAGCCGCGAGGTATGTTGACGACGCTGTCCGACCCCGAGAACCGCCCCACCATCGCGGAGCTTCTCCCGGCCGGCGGGCCCAGGGTCTACCCGGTCGGGCGGCTGGACTTCAACAGCGAGGGGTTGATCCTCCTCACCGACGACGGCGAGCTGGCGCGGCGGCTGATGCACCCCGGTAGCGCTGTCGAAAAGACCTACCACGTCAAGGTTCACGGCCAACCGGAGACGGCGAGCCTCACGCGGCTCCGGCGCGGGGTCCGGATCGATGGCCGGATGACCTCACCCGCTAAAGCGCGAATCCTGCGGCGCGGAAACAACGCCTGGCTCGAGATCACGGTCGTCGAGGGCCGAAAGCACATCGTCCGGCGGATGCTCGACGCCGTCGGACACCGTGTAGCGAAACTGAGGCGAACACGATTCGGCACTCTCGATCTCGGTGATCTCCGTCCCGGCAAGATTCGCCGCCTCACCGACGGCGAGATCCGGAGCCTCCGACGGGTCGCTGGAGAGCCCTCGAGGGGGCGTGGCCGCCCGCGGGTCCACCGGCCGTAATCTGCTGAAAACGCAATCGTTCTTGACAGACCCCCCTGTGTTCTCTAGCATGACTTTTTTGCGGGCGGGCAGATCGACGCCAGCGATACTTGTGGCCGAAACCCCCATGGTGGGGGCGGTTGGCCGTGACCAGGAGGTTTGAACCCAACTCATGGACACCCAGCAGAAGACACCGGAAGAAGCTGCGACCGACACGGAAGCGACCTCTCAGGACAACGAGGGGACCGAAACCGTCGCGACGACGGATGCCGCGTCGAGCGAGTCCGAGTCCGACGAACCCAAGATGGAAGACTCGAGACCCCAACCGGCCAACGATGAACTCGAGAATCTCGACAACTTCGGCGAGGTGCTCGAAAAGTGGGAGTCCGGTCTGACCACCCTCAAGGAGGGAGAGGTCGTCACCGGCAAGGTCCTCAAGATTCTCGACAAGGAAGTCATCGTCGACGTCGGCTACAAGTCCGAGGGCGTGATCGAGCTCGACGAGTTCCGCGCCCCGGACGGTGCGCTCGCCGTCAATGAAGGTGACAAGGTCGAGGTCCTGCTGGAGAAGACCGAGAACGCGGATGGCTATGTGGTCCTCTCCAAAGAGAAGGCCGAGAAGATGAAGATCTGGGAGGCGGTCGAGCGGGCCTACGAGACCGGCGAGCCGGTGATGGGCCGTGTCATCGATCGCATCAAGGGAGGTCTCAAGGTTGACATCGGTGTCCCTGCCTTCCTGCCCGGATCGCTCGTGGACGTACGCCCGATCCGGAACCTCGAGTCGCTACGCGGCCAAGAATTCCGGATGCGGGTGATCAAGGTCAATCGTCGCCGCGGAAACATCGTGCTGTCGCGCAAGGCCCTTCTCGAGGTCGAGAACGCGGAGAAGAAACAGAAAACGCTAGCCGAGCTCGAAGAGGGCAAGGTGCTGCGCGGTGTCGTCAAGAACCTCACCGAGTACGGGGCGTTCATCGACCTCGGCGGCATCGACGGGCTTCTTCACATCACCGACATGGCGTGGGGGCGCATCAGTCATCCATCGGAGAAGTTCCAGATCGGAGACGAGGTCGACGTCATCGTGCTCAAGTTCGACCGCGAGCGTGAGCGCGTCAGTCTCGGGTTCAAACAGCTGCAGGACGATCCGTGGGAGACCGCCACGGCGAAGTATCCCAAGGGCATGCGCATCCGCGGCAAGGCGGTCAGCCTGACCGACTACGGTGCGTTTGTCGAGGTCGAGGACGGCGTCGAGGGCCTGATTCACGTCTCCGAAATGTCCTGGAGTAAGCGAGTCAAGCACCCGTCGAAAATCCTGTCGGTCGGCGACTGGGTCGAGTGTGTCGTCCTCGATATCGATCAGGAAGGACGTCGTCTCTCGCTTGGCCTCAAGCAGACCGAGCCCAACCCGTGGGAGTTGATCGGCACGAAGTACCGTGTCGGCGACCACATCAAGGGCCGGGTGCGCAACGTCACCGACTTCGGTGCGTTTATCGAGGTCGAGGAGGGAATCGACGGGCTCGTCCACATCTCGGACCTGTCGTGGACCAAGCGCATCAAGCACCCGAGCGAGATCCTGAACAAGGCCGACGAGGTCGAGGCGGTCATCCTCAAGATCGACTCCGAGAACCAGCGTCTCTCCCTCGGCATCAAGCAGCTCCAGCCCAACACCGTCGAGGACTTCTTCCGCACGCACACGGTGGGTGACGTGCTCGGCGGGAAGATCGTCCGTCTGACCGAGTTTGGGGGGTTTGTCGAGCTGTTCGAGGGGGTCGAGGGATTGGTTCATGTCTCGGAGATGTCCGAGGAGCGGATCGAGAAACCCGAAGACGCCTTCAAGGCCGACCAGGAGGTCCGCGTCAAGATCATCAAGATGGACCCGGTCGAGAAGAAGATCGGTCTGTCGATCAAGGCGGCCCTCAACGAGCCCGACACCGAGTCGGTCAAGTCCTATTTCGACAGCCAGCCCGCGGGCGACGGCAGCGCGACTCTCGGCGACCTGATGGCTCCCGGGATGTTCGCGCCCCC
>JBFJTV010000042.1:0-11581 GCA_041625075.1 Candidatus Polarisedimenticolaceae bacterium
GCATGGTCTATGCCTTTCCCGAGCCCTCGCGGGCGCCGTGGGTCTCCGGGCTGCTGGGCGTGCTGGTCGTGATCGCGGCCAGCTTCATGATCAGCCGGTTGCGATACCGATCGTTCAAGGACTTCGATCTTCGACACCGTCGCTCTTATCTGTACATCTTCCCGCTTACCGGAATTCTCGTCGCCATCCTGATCCAACCCGCCTGGACGCTGTTCGGTCTTTCGACCGTATACCTCGTGTCGGGGCCCGCGGGCTACGCTTGGGGTCTCGTTCGGAAACGCTGGGGGCTGCAGGATGCGGGTGTCGAGCCAGGAGAGATCCTCGATGAGTCGTCGATCCGCTAACCGCGCGCATGCGACTCGTCTGGCGCTCGTCGGAGCCGAGACCCCCGAAGGAGCACATCTTCGGGAGGCGCTGGCGGAGTTCGGGCTGCGAGGCGATCGTGTCGATCTGTACGGCACCACCGCGGGCGAGGCGGTGCTCAGCGAGTACGCGGGTGAGGCGCGGTTGATCCAGGAACCCGCCCCGGGGGAGGTCGGAGACCACGACGTCATCTTTCTTTGCGAGCTGGGCGAGGCCAGCTCGAAGATCATGGCGTCGGTATCACCCGACGGCCCCGTGGTCATCGACCTCGCCGGTTGCGGCGTCGGGCGCGACGACGTTCCGCTGGTGCACGCCGACATCGATCCCGTCACCGACAGGAAAGCGGGTGTCGTGGCGGTGCCGCACGCGCTGTCGTCAGTCCTCTCCAGTCTGCTGTCACCGCTGACCAGGAGCATGAGCGTGACTCGGGCGCACGCGGTGGTCCTGTGTCCGGCTGCCGACTACGGCACCCCAGGTCTCGAGGAGTTGCGGGAGCAGACGGTCCGGTTGTTCAACTTCAGCTCGGTCCCGACCGACGTCTTTGGCTTGCAGCTGGCTTTCAACGTCATTCCCTTCCGCAGGCTGGGCCGCGCACATGTCGAGGAGCGCATCGCCTCCGAGATCGTCGGCCTCCTCGATCTGCCCGCGACCGGGCTCTCGGTCCGGCTGGTCCTCGCCCCCGTTTTTCACGGGCACAGCATTTCCCTCGACGTCGAGGCCGACGGCGACGTCGATCTCGCCGGGGTCGCGAGCGCTTTCGACGACGCGCACGGCGTTGCCCGCGGCGAGGTGTGGTCCCCCCTCGAGGCCGCCGGGGAGCGAGCCGTCATCGTCTCGGACGTCGCCTCGGACGGGGCGGCCGGTGTGAGACTGTGGGCGGTCTCCGGCGAGACCGAGAAGATCCCCGCCGAACAGGCCGTGCGGCTGGCGGACCGTCTCGCCGGTCTGGGAAGCCGATGATGCCGGGTGCCCGCGCCATCGCCGGGCTGCTGGTCGTCGGGCTCGCCTGGACTTTTCCCGTCCATGCGCAGAGCGGCGCGGGCGAGGCGGGGGAGGCCGTCGAGGCCACCCTCGTCGTGGAGCGAACCCTGCTTCGAGAGGACCTCGCGGAGCACGCGATCGTCGCGGCCAGACGAAACGCCGCGCTCGCGCGCGTCCAGGAGTTGCACGCCGCGCTGGACGCGGCGCTCCAGTCCGAGAGTGTCGACGCGATGGCGAACGTGGACGCGTTGATCGACCGTCTCGAGACCGCCGAGCGTGACCGTGCGGATCAGCTTGCGCGAGAACGGTTGCTGACCGACCGGATTCGAGAGCGGCTCCGCAAGATCCAGCTTCTCGAGGAGCAGCTCAACGCTCTTGCCCAGCGCCACCGCGCCAGCGTCGGACCCCTCGAGGGCCAGTGGTCGGTCGTGCTGCTGCCCACGAACCAACGTGGCGTCCTCCGCATCTCCCAGACCGGCACCGTCGTCACCGGGACCTACGAGCTCGATGGCGGATGGACGGGCAGCCTTCAGGGCACGCTGGTCGGCCGCAAGGTCCGCGTCGTCCGGATCGATTCGAAGCTCGGGCGGTACATGGAGCTCGAGGGCTATCTGTCGCCCGACGGCCAGCAGCTCCGCGGGACGTGGCTCACCTACGATCAGTCGGGGGGGGTCCCACCCCACGGGGATTGGTCCGCCAGACGCGCCACCGGCGACAAGTGAGCCTGCGGTGCGACTCCCGTACGAGCTTCATCTGGCCCTGCGTTACACCCGCTTCCATCGCGGGCGAACCTCGTTCTCGCTCGTCACGCTGATCTCGGTGCTCGGTGTCGCGGTCGGAACCGCGGCGCTGGTGATCGCACTCGCCCTCATGACCGGTTTCCAGCGCGACCTCCGCGAGCGCGTTCTCGGTGGGACGGCACACCTCACGGTCTTCGGTCATCTGAATCCCGACTTCGATCCCGACGCGGCAATCGAGGTGATCGAGGCCGTGCCGGGGGTGCTCGCCGCGGGAGCGGTGATGCATTCCGACTCGATGATCACGACGGAGGACGCCCGCTGGCCGACCTACGCCCAGATCCACGGTGTCGATCCCGCGCGCCACCGGGAGATCCTCCGGCTCGGTGACGGCGAAAACCCGCTCGACACACTGTCCCGTCCGACCGAAACGAACCGCCACGGCATCGTCCTCGGCGACGAGCTCGCCAAGAGCCTGCGCGTCGAGCCGGGCGACGCGGTTCGGGTGCTCGTGCCCACAATGCGGCTCACGCCCTTCGGGCCGCTGCCCCGAAGCCGTGTCTTCGAGGTCGTCGGTCTGTTTCACACCGGTTCGTTTTTCCAGGATTCGCAGAACGCCTACGTCTCGCTGGACGCCGCCGCGAAGACGCTCGGCCCCAAGGCGAGCGTCGACTGGATCGAGCTACGAGTCGAGAAACCCGACCTCACCGAAGCGGTCAAAACGGAGCTCATCGGGCTCGGCGAGTCCTGGGTCGTCTACGACATGCTCGAGCAGAACATCGACTTTGTCCGGGCGCTCAACACCGAAAAGAAGATGCTCTTTCTCGCGATCGGTTTGATCGTCATCGTCGCCGCGCTCAACATCGGCTCGACGTTGATCCTGATGGTCACCGACAAGGTCAAGGAGATCGGGACGCTGTCGGCGATGGGGGCGCGGCCCCGCGCCATCGCGACGGTGTTCATGCTCCAGGGGGTGATCATCGGGACGGTCGGGACCATACTGGGTCTCATCCTCGGTGCGGGCATCTCCCACGTGCTCGACCGCTTTCAGATCATCAAGCTCGACCCGGAGGTCTACTTCCTGTTCTACGTTCCTTTTGTCACGAGCCCCGGAGACATGATCTTCGCGGGTCTTCTCGCGATGGGCGTTTCGTATGTCGCGACGCTCTACCCGGCATGGAAGGCCGCGAGTCTCGATCCCGTCGAGGCGATCCGTCATGAGTGAGTCGCTTCTCTCCGCACGCGGGGTGGTCAAGACCTACACGAGCGGCCCGAGAGAGATCCGGGTGTTGCGGGGCCTCGATCTCGAGATCGCGCCGGGTGAGGCCGTGGCCGTCGTCGGGGACTCGGGCGTCGGCAAGTCGACCTTGCTTCACATTCTCGGTGGGCTTGATCGCCCAGACGCCGGCCAAATCGTCTTTCGCGGCGTGGACATTTTCGCGGGCGAGAGCGCCGCGCTTTCGCGGTACCGCAACGCGCGGGTAGGTTTCGTCTTCCAGTTCCATCATCTGCTGCCGGAGTTCTCGGCGCTCGAAAATGTCGAGATGCCCTTCAGGATCGGGCGGCGGACCGACGGCGCCGCTCTCGCCAAAGAGATCCTCCAGCGGTTGGGGCTCTCCGAGCGGCTCGACCACCGCCCGGCCGCTCTGTCGGGTGGAGAGCAACAGCGCGTGGCGATCGCCCGGGCCGTGGCGCCGCGTCCCGAGATCGTGCTGGCCGACGAGCCCACCGGCAACCTCGACCCCACGACCGGACTCGACGTCTTCTCGGTGCTCCGGGGGCTGCAGACCGAGCGGTCGTTCGCGCTCGTGCTTGCCACGCACAGCGGCCGGCTGGCGCGCCGCTGCGACCGTATCCTCCGTCTCGACGAGGGCTTGCTGCGCCCGATGGAAGATGCCGAGGCGAGGAAGTACTTTGACGGGGTCGCGCAGTAGCGTCGCCGCATCGCGACTACTCGATCCGTGCGTTTGACGCTATGCTATATCCGCGGGCGGTGACCCCGGAGTGGCTGCAGGGAGAAGATGTTCGAGAAGTTCACAGAAAAGGCCAAGCGCATCCTCTTCCTTGCGCGCTACGAGGCTAGCCAACAGGGCAGCAAGGTGATCGGAACCGAGCACATCCTGCTCGGTCTGTTCAAGGAAGGTGAAGAGACGACGCGTGAGCTGTTCACGCGCGCCAACGTCTCGATGGACCTGCTGCAGGCGGAGCTGGAAAAACGCGGTCCGACACGCGAGAAGCTGTCCACCTCCGTCGAGATCCCGTTCAGCGAGGAGACCAAGAAGGTCCTGCAGTACGCCGAGGAGGAGGCCGAGCGCCTCATGCACCCGCACCTCGGGACCGAGCACCTTCTTCTGGGTCTTCTGCGGATGGAAGACTCGGTGGCCGGACGGATGCTCACCGAGCGCGGCATGCGGCTCTATGCGGTTCGCGAGGACGTCGTCAACATCTACAAGCGAAGAGCGCTGCCCAAGAAGAAGAAAGAGACCCCGTTCCTCAACGAGTTTTCTCGTGATCTCTCGGAGATGGCCTCACGCCGCGTCTTCGATCCGCTGATCGGCCGTGGCGCGGAGCTCGAGCGCGTCATCCAGGTGCTCTCGCGCCGGCGGAAGAACAACCCGGTTCTCCTCGGTGAGCCGGGAGTCGGGAAGACCGCAATCGTCGAGGGTCTCGCGACACGGATCATCGACGGCGAGGTCCCGCCGTCCTTGCTGGGACGTCGCATTCTCGCGTTGGATCTGTCGTTGATCGTTGCCGGCACGAAGTACCGCGGGCAGTTCGAGGAGCGTCTCAAGGGGATCATCACCGAGCTGACCAGCACCGAGGACGTCATCATCTTCATCGATGAGATCCACTCGCTGATCGGCGCCGGCTCGGCGGAAGGCTCGCTCGACGCCGCGAACATCCTCAAACCGACGCTCTCGCGAGGCGAGGTGCAGTGCATCGGCGCCACGACTCCCCGCGACTACCACAAGTACATCGAGAAGGACCGCGCCCTCGTGAGGCGTTTCCAGCCCATCACGATCCGTCCGCCCTCCGAGGAGGAAACCGTGGAAATCCTCGAGGGAGTCAAGGAGCGTTACGAACGATTCCACGGGGTGCGCTACGACGGGGAGGCGATCCGTGCGGCCGTCTACCAGTCCAACCGCTACATCTCCGATCGCTTTTTGCCCGACAAGGCCATCGACGTTCTCGACGAGGCCGGAGCGCGGGTCAAGCTGGGCAAGCGAACGTCGTACGCCGACATCAAGCGTGTCGAGCGGGATCTCAAGGGCGCCGTCGAGGGCATGAAGAGCGCCCTCGCGCGGAAGGACTTTGACGAGGCGGTCGCGTATCACGATCAAGAGGTCACCCTCCGGCGCAAACACGAGGACTTCAAGAAGCGCTACGAGGACGAATGCAATCGCATCCTCGACGTCGGTCGGCCCGACGTCGAGGAAGTCGTCGCGAGGTGGACCGGGATCCCGATCCAGTCGGTCGCCGAGGAGGAGATGGACAAGCTCCTCAACATGGAGACGTATCTCCACGAGAGGATCGTCGGACAGGACGAGGCCATCTCGGCTCTGTCTCGCGCGATCCGGCGGTCCCGCGCCGGGCTGAAGAATCCCAACCGGCCAATCGGGTCGTTTGTCTTCCTCGGACCCACGGGGGTCGGGAAGACCGAGGTGGCCCGCACCCTCGCCGAGTTCCTGTTCGGCTCCGAGAAGGCGCTCGTGCGCTTCGACATGTCCGAGTACATGGAAAAGCACGCGATCGCCAAGATGATCGGCTCGCCACCGGGTTATGTCGGCCACGAGGAAGGCGGGCAGATGACCGAGAGGATCAAACGAAAGCCCTACAGCGTGATCCTCCTCGACGAGATCGAAAAGGCCCACCCCGACATCCTGAACATTCTTCTGCAGGTCTTCGAGGATGGTCAGATCACCGACGCGTACGGTGAGGCGGTGGACTTCAAGAACACCCTCGTCATCATGACGTCGAACCTCGGTTCGCAGCACATCGTCAGGACCGGCGGCAGGATGGGGTTCAAGGCGGAGGACGCCGAGCAGGCGAACAAGGACTCGAAGGATCTGGTGCTCGGCGAGGTCCGGCGCAATCTGAGCCCCGAGTTCATCAACCGCATCGACGAGATCATCGTCTTCAGCGCACTTTCCGAGGAGCAGCTCGAGGACATCGCCCGGCTCATGGTCGGGCAGCTCAACCGCACGCTCGAGGATCGCGGGTTCGAGGTGGCCGTCTCGGACGACGTCTGCGAGTGGCTCGTCCGGACCACCTGCCGGGACCGCTCGTACGGCGCCCGGCCGCTCCGTCGGGCGATTCAGCGGCACATCGAGGACGCACTGTCCGAGGCCCTGCTGCAGGGGCAGCTCCACGGCAAGGGTCGGATCGAGGTCTACCTCGAGGGCGACGCGGTCGCGTTCCGGAAGCCCGTCGAGGAGGCGACCGCCCTGCCCGCGGCGGATACGGAGTCTCCAGCCACCTAGGCTTGCCTGCCAAGAGTGGGATCAGAAACTGAATCATGAATCCGAACCCCTCCGCCAAGGGGGGCTTGGTGCCGGGATTCACGATTCAGTGTCTGACCCCACGGGATTCAGCCTCGATCATGTGCGGTGATTGTGCAGCTTTGGGGGCGCGGCGGAGCCTCCGATCCCGAAGTACAATGTGCGGCCGACCAGGGTGCCACGCCGGCCGCGGCGGTCCACCCGAGGTCGAGCCCGGAGACGGGCGAAGCCGGGGGGGCCGGCGGGAGATCGCGATCCGATGAGCTTGGCGAGAACGGTCGTTGTCGCGGCGGTGATTTTCGCCGCGTTGGCGGCTCCCCCCGGCCCCCGGGCCCAAACCGAGTCCGGCACGATCGAGAAAATCCACACGCAGGGGAACATCCGCATGAGCGACCGGGCGCTCCTCGAAGCGCTCGGAGTCAAGGTCGGCGATCCCTTCAACCAGCCGCAGCTCGTCAGCGCGTTCCGCACCCTGTGGGACAGGGGACTGTTCACCGACATCGTGATGGAGGTCGAGGACTGCCCGCCGATGGCCAGCGACTGCCGTCCGGGGGGCAAGGTCCTCATCGTCAAGGTCGTCGAGCGGCCGACGCTCGCCTCGGTGACCTACCAGGACAACAAGGTCCTGACGCAGACGGCGATCGAGGACCGCCTGATCGAGCTCAAGCAACGGCTCGAGCTCGGCCAGCCGTTGGACATGAAGAAGGTTTTCATCGTCGAGTCGACGATCCGCGACATGCTGGCGGAAAAGGGCTTTCTCGAGGCCAAGGTGGCGGCGGAGCCACGCGAGGAGACCGAGCAGTCCTACTCCGTGCACTTCTTCATCCAGCCCGGGGGCAAGACCAGGATCAAGAAGATCGAGTTCGCCGGCAACGAGATCTTCAAGGACAAGCAGCTGCGAGGTCAGCTCGAGCTCACGACGGGACGGAAGTGGTACTGGCCGTGGTCGTCGAAGAACCTTTACCACCCGGTCAAGTGGGACCAGGACTCGGGTGCGGTCAGCGAGCTGTACCAGAATGCCGGTTATCTCGACGTCGAGATCCGTCCTCCCATCATCGAACCGATCCCCAAGAAGAAAAAGAAAAAAAAGAAGAGACAGTCCGACGACGTCCTCGCACCGGACGACGTCGATGTGATCCCGCCCAAGAAGATCAACAAGATCGTCAAGGCGCAGACCAAACTCGACAAGGCCGAGCAGCACCAGGCGCAGGTGAAGGACGAGTCGCCGCCCGACGGGCTGTCACCCAAGGCCGAGGACAAGTGGTACAAGAAACAGCGGAAGAGAGAAAACAAGGCCGAAAAAAGGGTCACCAAGGCCAAGAAGGGGCTGGGCAAGGCCGAGAAAGCGGCCCAGCCTGAGGCCAAGCAGAGCTGGGTGATTCTGACGGTGCCCGTCGTCGAGGGGCAGCAGTACACCACCGGCGTGATCACCGTCGAGGGCAGCACGGTCTACGAGGCCGAGCAGCTTATCGCGCTCATCCCGCTACGCGAGGGCTTCGTGCTCAGCGCCGCGTTGCTCAAGCTTGGCATCGACCGCATCACGCGGCTCTATGGCGACCGCGGCTATCTCTACGCGAACGTCGTCCGCCAGATCAAGCGTCGTCCGGAGGGCGAGCCGGTCGCCGATGTCCTCGTCAGCATCGAGGAGGACGAGGCCTACTTCGTGGACGTGATCGAGTTCGAGGGCAACACGAACACCACCGACAAGGTTCTTCGCCGCGAGTTCCGGTTGCTGGAAGGGGAGCTGTTCAGCCAGACCAAGCTCGATCTCTCGATGCGTAAGATCAACCAGCTGGGATACGTCGCGTCGCCACAGGATCCGGTGATCGAGCCGCTTGAGGGGGAAAACCGTGTCCGCATCCTCGTTCCGGTGGAAGAGCAGGGGCGCAACGAGATCCAGGTCGGGGGCGGCTTCAGCGGGTCCGAGGGGGCGTTCTTCACCGGGTTCTACTCGACCCGCAACTTCCTCGGCCGGGGCCAGATCCTCACCGTCTCGATGCAGATCGGTGGCCGCACGAGCCGTTACGGCGTCTCGTTTATCGAGCCCTGGTTCGCAGGGAAGCCCGTCACACTCGGTTTCACTCTTTTCAGCCGTACGCAGGACTTCGGTGTCGGGCTCCGGAGCGAGGGTCGGGGCGGCGGCATCATTCTCGGCAAGCAGCTCGGCAACTTCACGGCGATGCAGCTGAACTACAATTACGAGAGCGTGCAGTCGACCGGCTTCACGGTCCAGGAGTCGCTCGCCGTCAACCGTATTTCGTCTCTGACGCCGAGCGTGACGTTCAACAAGATCAACAACCCGTACCGCCCGTCGCGAGGTTACTCGTTGCAGGGCCAGGTGCAGATCGCCGGCGGCGTTTTGGGAGGCGACAGCTCGTATTACAGACCCGTCTTTACATACACCGCCTATCGCCCGGGTCTGATGCGCAAGGCGTACTTCGCGTTTCACGGTCAGGTGGGCCTTGTTCGCGCCTACGGCGACGGCACGACGTCGAACACGTCGACCGTTGCCGAGATCCCGCGGTTCCAGCGTTTCTGGTTGGGGGGAGAGACCATCGGACCGAGAGTGTTCGAGACCAGAACGATCACGCCGCTGAGGTTCGTCCGAGTCGATTCGACCGGTCAGATCGTCGAGTTCTCGAAGAATCCGGTTGGTCGTCGGGTCGAGGATTTTGACCGGAACAACGACGGAATCCTCAACCAGTTCGACCTCGTCGAGATCGGCGGCGACCGGATGTATCTGGCCCAGCAGGAGTGGGTTTACCCGCTCAACGAGCAGCTCGATATCGCGCTGTTCCTGGACATCGGGAACGCGCTCGCAGAGGACACCACGCTCACTTCCGTCTCGGACACCCGGGTCTCGACCGGCATCGAGGTCCGTTTCCATCTTCCCGTTTTTCCGGTACCGTTACGTCTACTCTACGGCGTTCCGATTCGGAGCGTGGAGTTTGATCGAACGAGCAACTTCACGTTTTCTCTTGGAAGGAGTTTCTGAATCATGTCTTACAACGCGAACCGATGGACCGACAGAGCCACCGCCTCCCGTTTGACAGCCGTCGTGGCGGTCGCGATCCTCGCCATGGTCCTGGCCGGGGCGGCCCCGGCGCAACCGACCGCTTTGAAGATCGGCGTCTTCGACGCGCAGCGCATCTCGGAAGAAACGGTCGAGGGCAGGCGGGTCCAGACTCAGCTCGAGGCTTTCCGCGACAGGAAACAGGCCGAGCTCACGGCCGCAGAGACCGAGCTCGGCAATCTCCAGAGCCAGCTCGAGGCGCAGGCGCTCTCCCTTTCCAACGAGCGACGTCTGGCGCTCGAGAAGGAGATCCAGCGCAAGGCGCTCTCGCTCCAGCAGATTCGTGACACCGCGGCCCGCGAGATGCAGCTCGAGGTCGGGGAGGCGCAGGACCTGTTCCAGAGCCAGCTCGTGGCCGTGATCGACTCGTTCGGACAGGCCGAGGGGTTCGATCTGATCCTGGAGATCGGGACCGTGGTCTATGCGAGCAAGACCATCGACGTCACCACGGCGATCGTCGATCGCTTCAACGAGGTGGTCAAACCTCCCGCGGAGCAGGCCGGCACCCCGGAAGGCAACTGAGCCGTCGAGGCCGAGCCTCTCCGGTCCCTCCGTCCCGTGGTAGCGTATGCGAGGCGTGCGTCGCGCCGCTGCCGGGTCGGTTCCCGCAGCGCGACGTGAGGGGTCGCTCTTGACTGAGAGCTTGAGTCTGGGAGCGCTTGCCGAGCGGGTGGGCGGAAGGGTCGAGGGCGACGCCGGTCGCGCGATTCGCGACGTCGCGCCTCTCGATCTCGCTGGCCCCGAAGAACTCTCGTTTCTGACCAACCCGCGGTATCGCAAGCTCGCCGAGTCCACGGCAGCGGGCGCGGTAATGGTGGGACCCGGGACGTCGCTTCCGGGACACGACCTCCTGGTCGTCGACGAGCCTTACGTCGCGCTCGTCGAGATCCTCGGCATCTTCCACCCCGTGGCTCCCAGGAGCCCGGGGGTCGATCCCGACGCGCGAGTCGATCCCTCGGCGACGCTGGGTGACGAGGTCGAGATCGGCCCGTTCGCGGTCGTCGGGTCCGGGGTCACGCTCGGCGACCGCGTGACGGTGGGAACCGGTTGTGTGGTCGGGGCTCGCACCGTCATCGGTGACGACACCGTGCTAATGCCGCGGGTCGTGATTTACGATGACACGCGTGTGGGCCGGCGGTGCCGGATCCACTCCGGCGTGGTGATCGGCGCCGACGGCTTCGGGTTCGCGACTTCGGGAGGGACGCACCACAAGATCCCTCAGGTTGGTCGGGTCGTCATTGAGGACGACGTCGAGATCGGTGCCAACAGCGCCGTCGACCGCGCGACGATCGGCGAGACGGTGATCGGCGCCGGGACGAAGATCGACGATCTCGTGATGGTCGCGCACGGCGTGCGGCTCGGACCCGGGTGCCTGCTCGTGGCCCAGGCGGGAATCGCCGGGAGCGCGCGCGTCGGTAGCCACGTCACGCTCGCGGGCCAGTCCGGTTTGACCGGGCACGTCACGATCGGTGATCGCTGTGTGGTGGCGGCCAAGACCGCGGTCTTCGAGGACTTGCCCGCGGGGTCGTTTGTCGCCGGGGTTCCCGCGATCGAGCACCGCAGATGGAAACGCGCGCAGGCTCTGGTCAAGAAGCTGCCGGAGCTCAGGGCGGAGATTCGCCGGCTTCGGGCCAGACTCGATGATCTCGAGGGCGTGCCGGCGAAGGAGGACTGAACGCTCGTGGACATGCAACAAATTCTGAAGTGTCTCCCGCACCGATACCCCTTTCTGCTGCTCGATCGCGTACTCGAGATCGAGCCCGGCAAGCGGATCGTCGGCCTCAAGAACGTGACCGTCAACGAGCCGTTCTTTCAGGGTCACTTTCCCGAGGTCCCGGTCATGCCCGGTGTTCTCATCATCGAGGCCATGGCCCAGGCGGGAGCCGCTTTGCTGTTGCACGATGCGGGTTTCGGCGACGAGCGCGCGA
>JBFJTV010000043.1:0-11510 GCA_041625075.1 Candidatus Polarisedimenticolaceae bacterium
GCTCGGCGAGGCGATCGAGGGGTTGAACGCACGCGGCCTGACGGTCTCGAAAGACATGGCGAATGACTTCTTCAATCCCGACCGAATCGTCGACGTGGTCACCATCACGGTGCGCGGCGTGGCGGCGGTCTTTTCGAATCTCTTCCTGATCTTGCTTACGATCGTGTTCATTCTCACGGAGGCGACCGGGTTCAGAGCCAAGCTCCAGGTGGCGTTCGGGGGTGAGGAAGGCCAACGGTGGTTCGACAACATCCGCACCCAGGTTCAGCACTATCTCGGCATCAAGACCCTGATCAGCCTGACCACCGGGAGCATCGTCGCCGCCGCGATGGCGATCATCGGTGTCGATTTCCCGTTGCTGTGGGGTCTGGTCGCGTTTCTGCTGAACTACGTCCCGAGCCTCGGATCGATCATCGCGGCGATCCCGCCCGTCCTTCTCGCCGTCGTACAGCTGGGCCCCGGTCATGCGATCGCGGTTGCCGCGGTGTTCGTCGCCGTCAACGTCACCCTGGGCAACTTCGCCGAGCCGTACTTCATGGGTCGTCGTCTCGGTCTGTCCACCCTGGTGGTCTTCCTGTCGCTGATTTTCTGGGGGTGGGTGTGGGGTCCGCTCGGGATGATCCTGTCGGTGCCTCTGACGATGATCGCGCGGATTATCTTCGAGAACACCGAGGACCTTCGCTGGATCGCGGTTCTTCTGGGCAACACTCCGGAGATCAATGCGCCCGCTGCGCCCACCGATGACGTTGCCGAAGCAACCCATCAAGAGTAGCCTGGGTCTGTCTTCCACGGCACGGAGGGTTTCGCGATGAAGCGTTGGACGCCGGTTCTGCTCATGATCTTGATCGTCGCCGGTCCCGTGTGGGCCATGAAGGTGCAGACGTTCTACCGCCAGGGCGCCGACTTCAGCCAGTACAAGACCTACGCCCTGACCGTGCCGGAGCCCGACCCGAAGAAGGACCCGGATGGACACTCGAAAAGGATCTGGCAGCAGATCCGCGCGGCCGCCGCGGAGACACTCGAAGGGCAGGGTCTCGTCGAGGTGGAACCGGACAAGGCCGATCTCCACTTCATCTATGCCGGGTCGGTCACCGCCGGTGCCTATGGCGCATTCTGGGAGGGAACCGGAGCGTACTCGGGGTTGACCTTGGGATCGGCCAAGTCGTACGCGGCGGGCACGGTCGTGCTCGAGTTCCTTAGCCCCGAGAGCAACGACGTCATCTGGCGTGGCGCCGCCGACCCGGGGTTCGGCCAGATGGATGACTTCGACAAGATCCTCAAGCAGGTCGACAAGACCGTCCGGAAGATCCTCAAGTCCTATCCACCCAAGAGAATGTGACAGCGGGGGTCAGGCACTTCATGAAGCGGACCCGCAGGGATGCGATCAAGGCAGGCGCCCTCGCGGTGCTGGGAAGCGGGTTTCTCGCCCGCCTGGACCGCGTCGCCGCCGCGCAGAAAATCCCGTCGCTCCAGAGCGTGCTCGACGGCCAGGTGACGGGCAAGAGCGAGAAGCTGTTGCTCGGACCCACGCCAGGGGAGGAGGGTCCGCCCGCGCCTGCGACCTACGACCGCCTGCCGCTCGATTGGAACAAGCGGACCGTCCAGCGATTCAAGGACAGGCTCGCCGAGCGTGAGATCGAGGCGTTTCTCGTCCGCGACCCGCTGAACATCATCTACCTGACCGGCTACTGGCACACCACGACCGAAAGACCGCAGGCGACGTTCATGAATCGCGAAGACGCCGACCCGTGGTTTCTCTACCCCGGTCTCGATCGCGACATCGTCACCGGTTGGTGGTTCGGTAGCGGCGTCACCTACTTCGACTTTCTCCACGCCGAGGGCGCCTTTCCCAACGAGGGCAAGGTGCAGCAGGGCCCGACCGTCGATCTGTTCACCTTCATGCTCGAGGGCATCAAGAAACACGGGATCCAGGGGAAACGGATCGGAATCGAGGGCGAGCTCTACCCCTCGCAGATCGAGAAGGTCAACAAGGTCCTGCCGGGAATCGAATGGGTCGATGTCGGCGACATCCTCATCGAGATGCGTCAGGTCAAGACGGAGGAAGAGCTCGCGTTGTGGCGTCGCGCCTACGTCTATTTCGACCGTGCCCACGGTTTCGCGCGAGATTACATCTTGACCCACGGCACGACCATCACCGACTACGAGGTCGCCGTCGCGACCGAGATGTGGATCAACGACCAGCTGTACTCCGATCTCGACCTCGCCGGCGGCGCCATGCACCACGGTGTCAGAAGCGGCGTCGGCATCGGCGTCCGCGCGGGCCCGGTCACCGCCGTTCCCCATCCCAACCAGCCGTACTACAACCGTATCGGCAAGAACATGGCGCTCCAGGTCGCCGGGATCGCGCGGATCGGCGGATACGGGCACGAGCTCTACCGCCCGTTCGTCATCGCCGACGGCGCCGGCAAGTTCGACGCTCACATGCGCAAGCTCTGGGAGGTCAGCAAGCACTGCTGCGACATGCAGATGGAGCTCTCCGTGGAAGGCGTGACCTGCTCCTCCGTCGCCTACGAGATCCACAAGTTTCAGGTCGCCCAGAAGGTCCAGCCGTACGTCTACCATCGCCCCGCGCACGGTGCCGGCGTCGAGGGCCACCAATCGCCCTATCTCGCGCTCGGCGACTACACCATGATGCGGCGCAACATGTGCTTCTCGGAGGAGCCCGGTCTCTATGACCTCGAGCGCGGTTGCGGCTTCAACTGGAGCGACACCATCGTGGTGGGGAAAGAGTCCGGCTATCGCATGAGCCGCGTGCCGTACACGACCGAGTGGTGCTGGATCAAGCTGTAAAAGGAACTCTAGGTCGCTAGCGCCAGAAGTTGAACGACACCCCGATCACGAGGTGGTTGGTCCAGGCATCGGTCTGGAGCGTCCCGCCGCTCTCGAGATCGGCGTCGATGTCCGAAAAGCTCGTCTTGAGCTCGGCGAACATCGCGAACCACCTGTTGAATGTGAAATCGACGCCGCCGAGGGCCTGCACGGTCGGACCGGCCGTCTGATATTCGTTGGTCTGGGCCCCGCCGGCATCGACCTCGACGTGAGGAATGGCGACACCGAGACCGAAGCCCACGTAGGGGCGGATCGGCTTCCTGATCCTGAAGCGGTAACCCATGTTGGCGGTCAGCATGTTGTGACCGTGCGAGAACGCGAGGCTGTCGAAGGTGTCGCCGACCCGCTCCGTTCCTGAAACCGGCGTCCCGCCGCGCGTCCCACGCACGACCACGGTCTTGTCGAGCTTCGCGAACATCTTCGCGTGCGTGAAGTCGAGGAAGACCCCCCACTGGGGCATGCGGTTGAACCACCACGTGAAGCGGTAGCCGTAATACAGCGGACTCCTGAACGACTCGCCTTGCCAGGGAACGTCCGTAAAGGTCAGTTGCGTGTCGCCGGGCTCGATCAGGCGCACGTCGCTCTTGAAGGTCTCGCCCGCACCGAAGTAGATGGCGAAGTCGAACTCAGCCCGCGATGGAGCTGCGACGATGATCGACGCGACCAGGATCGTCGCGGCGGCGAAAAAACGCGCTCTGCGATTCGTCATCTCAATCCGCTCGAAAGCCCAGTTCCTTGAGTTTGAGTTGAAGTCCCCGGCGCGAGAGTCCCAAGCGTTCCGCCGCCCGGGTGACGTTGCCATCGGTAATCTCCAGCGCCGCGCGGATCATCCGGCGCTCGGCCTCGGCGGCCGCGGCTTTCGCCACGTCCTTGATGCCGCCCTCGAGCGGCGCCGCGTCCGTTTTACCCTCGAGACCGAAGTCCGGCGGGCCGAGCTCGTCTCGTTCGGCGAGCAACACCGCGCGCTCGACACAGTTCTCGAGCTCGCGGACGTTGCCCGGCCACGGCCGCGCCTGCAACGCGGCAAGCGCCGCCTCGGAGACCTTCGGGCGCGGGCGGTTGAGACGCCGCGCCTGTTTGTCGAGAAAGAATTCGACGAGAACGGCGACGTCGTCGATACGCTCCCGCAACGGTGGCACACGCACCTCGACGACCCGCAATCGATACAACAGGTCGTCACGGAAACGACCGTCGCGGACCTCGGCGTCGAGATCGCGGTTGGTCGCGGCGACGAGCCGGACATCCACCCGGCGCGGCTCGGTTCCGCCGACACGATCGACCACGCCGTCCTCGAGAACGCGCAGGAGCTTCACCTGCATCGCGGGCGGAAGCTCTCCGATCTCGTCGAGGAAGAGCGTTCCGCCATCGGCAAGCTCGAACCGGCCTGGCTTTGCGCGGTCCGCGCCCGTGAACGCACCGCGTTCGTGACCGAACAGCTCGGCCTCGACGAGGTTCTCGGGAAGCGCCCCGCAGTTGATCCTGACGAGCGGCGCCTTGTCCCGGGTCGAGAACGCGTGAAGCGCCTCGGCGACGAGCTCCTTGCCCGTTCCGGTCTCCCCGGTGATGAGGACCGAGGTCGGGCTCGGCGCGACGCGCTCGATCATGTGGCGAAGCGACTGGATCGCCGGGTTGTTCCCGACGAGGCCGCACGGCGCTTTCTCGGAGAGCGGCCCCTGGAACTCCTGTCGCGATCGTTCGGCCTGCCCCAGGGCCTTCCCCACGGTCTCGACAACGTGCTCTTTGTCGAACGGCTTGGTGAGAAAGTCGTGCGCGCCTTCCTTCATCGCGTCGACCGCGTTGTCGACGGTACCGTGGGCCGTGAGCATCACCACCGGGATCTCCGGAAACCCCGCGCGGAGTTTGCGCAGCAGCTCGAGACCGTCCATCCCGGGCATCTTCAGATCGGTCAGCACGAGATCCGGATCCTTGGCTCGCACGAGGTCGAGCGCGACCTTGCCCGAGTCCGCCGGGGTCGTTGCGTAGCCGGCCTGCTCGAGCAAGGTCCCCAGCACGCGCCGGACGTTCGGCTCGTCGTCGACGATCAGGACGTGGGGCTTGCTCTTCACGAGGGCATCCTAGCGCGGTTCTTATCCATCGGGTGCGGGGAACTCGAGAGTGAACGCCGCGCCCTCTCCGGGCCGGCTCTCGACGCAGATCGTGCCGCGGTGGCTTTCGACGATGCGCTGGACCAGGGCCAGACCCAGACCCGTCCCGCTCGTCTTGGTCGTCTGGAACGGCTCGAACACGCGAGTGACGACCTCATCGGGGATGCCCGGGCCGTCGTCCTCGAAATGAATCTCGACCCCCCCCCGCGCGCCCCGCGTGACCCGAATCTGTAGCGAGCCCTCACCGCCGGTCGCCTCGGCCGCGTTGCGGACGAGGTTCTCGAAGGCGCGGTGGATCTGATCCGGATCGCCGGTCATCACGGGCGCATCGGCGGCGACGTCGACCTCGACGCGCAACCCGATCCCCGCCAGCTCCGCGCCGCGCGCGACGCGTTTCGCCAGCTCGCCCGCGTTGACCTCGTCCCGCCTCGGCGAGGAGGGGCGCGCGTAGTCGAGAAACTCGCCCACCACACGGCCGAGCCGCGCCGTCTCCTCCTCGATGACATCGAGCATCTCGCGGGCCTGCTCCGGTGTCGCCTCGGGTGCGATCGCCTGCGCCGCGCCACGGATCGCGGCCACGGGGTTGCGAACCTCGTGGGCCAGCCCGGCCGCCATCTCGCCGACGGCCGCCAGCGTCTCCCGTCGGCGGGCCTCCTCCTGCGCCGCGATACGCTCCAGGCTGGCGACGGCCTGGTGACCCACGGCCATGAACGCCGCCGCGACCTGGCTGCGGAGATAGCGCTCCGGGTTGCCGCCGCCGACCGCGATCCAGCCGAGAAGCCGGCTCCCGCTCAGGAGCGGAACGATCATCTCGCCGTCGAGCGTGTGAGTTTGACCGAGTGCCTCGCGGGCCGCGGCACGTCGCGAACCGCCGGCCTCGCGGCTCTCGACCTCGAGAAAGCGTCGCGCGATCGGGGCACGTTCCTCGGCGAGCAGCAGCTCGAGTCCGCTCCCGGGCGGAACGTCGGACGGCATCGGTTCGAACCCGGCGGCGTACGTCGCCGCGAAGGCGCCGTCGTCACGCGCGAGGTAGACGACGAGGTGGACGTCCCCGGGGAGCGCGCGGCGCCCGTCCTCGATGGCCTCCCAGACGTCGTCGGGCTTCTGGGCGAGCGAGAGCTCCTGGCTCGTCGCGACCAGCGCCTTCGCGAGCTGCTCCTCGCCGCCGAAGAGCCCGCGCGTGGTCATGAAGAGGAAACGCACCAGCGGCCGCATCGTCGCGAACAACACGAGGCTCGCGATGAACAGCGGCAGGAACCGCACGCCGAAGAGACGGATCACACCCAGGAGAACGAGCGCCGCTCCTACTGCGCCCGCCATCAACGCGACCGCTCGTGCCAGAAAGACGTCCACATCCAGAAAGCGGCGGCGCACGACGACCGAGCTCACGATCAGGAGAAAGGCCAGCATGAACACCGGGCCGACGCGGAAGATCTGCGTATCGCCGCGCGGGATGAAGTCGGAAAGGCCTCCCAGAACCGCGAGCGCCGAGCCCACCAGCAGGAATCGAATCGCGCGACGGTGGGGCCCCGGCATCAACCGCGAGACGTACCTCGTCAGGATCGCGATCGCGGTGAGCAGGATCGCGCCGAGGACGAAGAGCGCGGCCAGGTTCCAGCGCGGGTTGTTGTCGGTGACGAAGTT
This sequence comes from Candidatus Polarisedimenticolaceae bacterium, assembly GCA_041625075.1. Taxonomy (GTDB): domain Bacteria; phylum Acidobacteriota; class Polarisedimenticolia; order Polarisedimenticolales; family Polarisedimenticolaceae; genus JBFJTV01. The sequence continues at coordinate 6,600 of JBFJTV010000043.1, forward strand.
GGTCAGCCACAGGATCGCGGCCGCGCCATAGGCCACCGCGAGAAGGGTGCGACGCCCGCGAACCGGAGAGGCGGTGATCACCATGACGAAGTGCAGACCGAGCGGAGCCGCCGCGCAGGAGCCTAGGCGGAAGATCAGCCGCCAGGGAACATCGTCGCCGAGATCGAGCGATGCCGCGGCAACGCCCAGGTTCCAGACGGCCACCGAGACGCACAACGCCGAGAACAGCCGGTTGCGTCCCCGCCGCGGCTCGCGCAGGAGAACCCCGGCGCCGAGGAACAACGCCCCGACACCGGCAGCGATGTGTAACTGCGTCGAAAGCCCCATGGCCCGATTCTACCGTCCCGGATGCCTTCGCTTGACGGACATCCAGGTGCCTCTATAATCGTCGCATTCGACGGTCGAGCAAGAAAAGGGGGTCAACGTGAAGACAGCTCTGACAATCTGTGCGGTACTGCTCGTTCTGTCGGCCGTGCCGGCTGGAGGCGAGGAGGACGCCGCGAGCGACAAACCCGAGACCAGCATGTCGGTCGCCTACGGCACCTACGGGGCCACCCAGGGCCGCGTGTCGGCGGTCGTCAGCGCGTACGCGGCCTCGTTCGACCGGTCGGAGAAGCACTTCGCGCTACAGGTTGCCGTCGGTGTGGGTGGTAAGGGGCCGGAGATCACCTTCAAGCAAGATTCTTTCTGGCTGGTCGACGCTCAAGGTATCAGCCACCAGATGTCTGCTCCGCAAGAACTGGCGAACGAGACCTCGCTCATCGACTTTACCGACGACCTGGAGAGCAGGTTTCCAATTCAACTCACCAGAACGTTCGATTTCTACAGGCGAGTCCAGTCCGACTTCTACGGGGGTGACGGCCTGCGCTGGAGCAACACGAACCTGGATCAGGACAGCTTTTTCGAGGACACGCTGTTCTTTATCCAACCTGTGGGAGGGCTAGACGGCGTCTTGACCCTTCAGGTTGCGGGCGAGGGGATGGAAGACACCCTCGAGGTAAAGTTCGAGGTTCCGGCAGACAAGAAGCAGTACAAGAAGAGTCACAAGAAGAACACGAAGAAGAAGAAGAAAAGCGAAGCGTCGAGCTAGTACAGCGACGTCCCGTCGCCCCCCAAAACGTCCGGGGTCGGGAAGTACTCCGCAGCCACACACACAGGATCGTCCGAGCACGATTGCCGCAGCTCCACCCACGTCGCCAGCCGCGCGTACTCGACCGGGTCCGGCTCGGCGGCCGCGTAGCGGGCGGCGACCGAGCGGGCAAGCGCCCACTCTCCAATCCTCACGGCGGAGACCACGATCGAGGGAGTCGCCCGGCGCTCCAGCCGCGCGACATCGTCCGATACCGGCACGAGCGCACCGGTTTCATCCAACAGGTCGAGAGCGAGGCGAGGATCGTCGGCCTCCGATGCGGCTTCGATCCGTTTGACCGCGGCGGCGAGGATCCGATCGCGCGACGAGACCGATTCCGGAATGAGATCCACCTCGATTGCGGCGATGGCGTAGGCGTTGTCAAACCGCGCGGCGTCGTACTCCTGGCGGAAGGCGTGGGCCAGGATGAGACGGATCGCCTCGACACGGTCCGTGAGGTCGGGGAGAAACCGTTCGGCTTCCACCACGCTTCCGGCCGCCGCGACGGCCTCGCCGCGGTCGAGCTCGCGATGCGCGCGGTTGAGCCAGACGAACCCGATGGCTTCCTGGATCGAAAGCCCGAAGGGCTCGGGGTTACCGTCCGACCACGGGGTGGTGACCAGACCGGGGGAGCCGTTCGGCAGTATCGGAACGAATCCCCGGCGCAGCCGGACGTCGAAACCCGCGGGCGAGGTGCTCTCGACATCCACGACGCGCTGCCCAAAGCGAAGCCGGAGCAGCACGTGCCCGGGGTACTGCACGATCGAGGCGTCGTAACCGAGCGCCTCCGCCACCAGCCCCTCGAACAACGTTGCCGAGAGGCAGTTGAAGCTCCCGTCATCGAGAAGACGGTGGAGCCCGTCGACATCGGCGTCGTAGTGCTTGAGGTCCCGTTCGTGGATCAGGTCGTGCATCCGTCGGGCGCGTCGGTAGGTTGGGCGACCGGGGCCGAATCTGGCCGCGATGGCCTCGATCTCCTCGACCAGCGCATCCCTGGTGGCCGCGCGGTCCTCGCTATCGGCGCCGACCGAGGCATCGAGAATATCGTCGATGATCCGAGAGGGTGACGCCTCTTCCGCGGCGGCGCACGGCGACGCCGGGAGCCCTATGCATAGCGCCAGCAAGAGCCCCATGACGGCCCGGTATCCAAAGCTCTTCGTGAACATGAAGACCCGCCTCGATCGCTTCCTGGCTGGAACGCCTTACGCCCGTTGAATCCTGTTACCCAAATGGTTCGACGCGACCCGGAGAATCAATATGGGTCCGGTCCCGGGGGCGTTCAATTTCAATGTCGTAAGCCGGGGCGACACGAGCTGCTCCGTATTTTCCGGTATCGGCCCTGTCGGGTTCTTCCGCGCCGGTGGGACACCGGTGTCTTGTGATGGAAGTCGTGTTAACGTCGAGACGGCCCAGACGCGCGGCCCGGCGAGGCGCGAGAACGCGGGTCCGGAGGCAGACCGATGTCGCTCAAGAAAAAGATCATCGACGACTGCACGTCCGCGATGAAAGCCGGAGACAAAGACCGGGTTTCGACGCTCAGGATGCTCCGGTCGAAGGTCCAGGAAGCCGAGGTCAGGGGGCGGGGGACGGAGGGACCGGATTTCGAGCTCGACGACGACGGCACCATCAAGGTTCTTGCGAGCTACGCCAAACAGCGGCGGGAGTCGATCGACAGCTATCGCAAGGGGGGACGGGACGATCTCGCGGCCAAGGAAGAAGCCGAGCTCGCCATCGTTCAGGAATACCTCCCCGAGCAGATGAGTCCCGACCGGATCCGCGCGGTCGTCAAGGAGACCATCGAGGAGATCGGGGCCTCATCACCCCGGGACATGGGTGCCGTGATGAAGGCCGTCATGCCAAGGCTCGGCGGTGCCGCTGACGGCAAAACCGTCAACCAACTCGTCCGCGAAATGTTGGGGTCTGGCAACAAACCATGAGTCCGTCCTCCGTGCCAAAGGGGGGCTCAGCGTCGTGGATTCATGGTTTGGTGCCTGACCCCATTCAGGCGTCACGGTGAACCGTGTCGGGCGAGAACGCCGGTAGACAGATCGCGACGTACTCGGCGCCGTCGGGCCCCGGAGTGCTGTAACGCACCCACTCGCCCCGGCGCGTGATGACCGCCTCTCCCGCCGCGACGTCCACGACCCCGTCCTCGTGCTCCACACGGAGCATCCCGGCAAGCACGAGGGTGTACTCGTCGAACTCGGGGCGCTGACCGGGCTCGACCCAGCCCGACGGGCTCCGCATCCTGGCGACGCTGACCCCGTCGTCGCCCGAATTGACCCGTCCGACGAACTCCTCGATCTTCTTGGGTTTGTTGCCCACCGCCTCGATGACGGTCGGGCGGGCGATGTGCTTCGGCATGCTAGCCCGTGAACTTGTAGCCCACCCGATGAACGGTGAGCAGGTACTTGGGGTCGTGCGAGTCGTCTTCGATCTTCTTGCGCAGCTTTGCGACGTGCATGTCCACCGTGCGGGTAAAGGGCATGTTCTCGTAGCCCCACACCCCGTCGAGCAACTGATCGCGTGAGATCACCTCGCCACGATGCTGGATGAAGAACTCGAGCAGCTTGAACTCGCGCGCCGACAGCTCCACGGGCTCCCCGTTCTTGCGAACCTCGTGTTGCCGGAAGTCGACGTGGACATCGCCGAACTCGTAGGTCTCGAGGGACTCCTTGTCCTTGCCGGTACGACGGAGCACGGCCTCGACCCTGGCCATGAGCTCCATGAAGCTGAAGGGCTTGGTGACGTAGTCGTCGGCCCCCAGCTTGAGACCCAGCACCTTGTCGACCTCCTGACCCCGTGCCGTGAGCATGATGATCGGGACGTCGTTGCCGTCGTTGCGAAGCTGCTTGCAGATGTCGAGCCCGGTGATCTTCGGGAGCATGACGTCGAGGATGATCAGATCGGGGTCCTCGCCGGTTGCCATCCTCATGCCCGCCGAGCCGTCCCGGGCGAGCGCGACCTCGTAGCCCTCGTACTCGAACCCATCGCGGAGCGCCACCGCCATGGAGTCGTCATCCTCGACAATCAGGACTTTTCTCATCGCCTGTCTGTCTTCTCCGGAGTTGTCGGTCATGTGACGCGCACGATCCGCGCCAACCGCACGGGTCGGCAAAAGGGGAGGGGGCTTTCCTCGCTCAGTTCGCGCGCGACTGTACCTCAACTCGTGGCTCCTTATCTACCTCTTCCGGCTTAGTGAGCTCGGCGGCGTCGCCAAAGTCCTCCCCCACCGGGAGCCGGATGGTGAACGTGCTTCCGCTCCCGGGCTCGCTCTTAACGGCGATCTTGCCCTGATGGGCTCGCACGATGTGGCTGACGATCGACAGCCCGAGCCCGCTGCCCTTGACGTCATGCACCAGCCCGGTGCTGACCCGATGGAACCGCTCGAAGATCTTTCTCTGCTCGTCGGAGGAGATCCCGATCCCGAAGTCCCGGACGGAGACGTTGACGTACCCGTCCGTAGAATCGAGTGCCAGGACGATCCGTTTCGACTCGCCCGAATACTTGACGGCATTGTCGAGCAGATTGTGCAGCGCCTGCCGCAGGGCGTCGCGGTCGATCCGCACGACCGGTAGGGGATCGTCCGCACCCGTGAGCTCGATCTCGAACCCGGTGTGTTTGAGCCGGACGTCGAAGGTCTTGAGGGTGTCGAGCACGACCTCGCGGACATCGGCCTCCTCGAAACTGTAGGTCTTGACACCCGATTCGATCTTGGAGAAATCCAGAATATTGTTGATGAGCTGCGTAAGCCTGCGGCTCTCGGTCTCGATGTACTCGCC
>JBFJTV010000044.1:0-11458 GCA_041625075.1 Candidatus Polarisedimenticolaceae bacterium
AGAGTCCCTGGAAGATCTCTCGGACGAGATCGAGGGCCTCGGGGAAGGCTCGAAGACCGGCGCGTCCGTCGCCAAGGCCGGCGATCTCAATAACGACGGCAACGGCGATATCCTGGTCGGAGCTCCCGGTTACGAGGAAACCGCCGGTCCGCCCGAGGTCGGTGCGGTCGGTGTGTACTTCGGGAGCACGGACGCCGCCGAGCGCGTGAGCGTCGACATCCTGTTCGTCGGCGTCGATGCTCACGACCGCTCGGGTGTGAGCGTGGCGGGGAACTTCGACTACAACGGCGACGGCCACGAGGACATCTTCATCGGGGCCGAGCAGTTCAACCGCAGCGGTGTGAACGACCCTGTCGCCGGTTGCGACGACGGCGAGCCTTGCGGACCGGGCAAGGCCTATCTCATCTTCTTCGACCCGAACGACACGACGCTCTACCCGAACATCAACAACGCCGGCACACCCGACGTCATCGACCTCTCTCGCGTCGGCGTGGACGTGCCTGGTGTCGTTTTCGAGGGTGTCACCAGGGGCGATCGGGTCGGATTCTCGGTAGCGGGTGGCGGCCAGGTGGATCTTCCCATGGGTCCGGAGCTGCCCGAGCTCTTGATCGGCGCACCGGGCCGTGACGTGAACGGTAACGCCGGTGCCGGGACGGCCTATCTCGTCTTCGACCAGTCGCTCGGCGGCTCGGTCTCGCTTGCTCGCGTGGCCAACAACCAGCCCGGCGAGGTCGACGGCGTCGTCTTCGAGGGCGAGCTCCCCGGAGACGAGCTGGGATACTCCGTGGCCTTCCCGGGCGACGTCTTCGGGCAGAGCGGCGACGATCTCGCGATCGGCGCGCCGGGCGCGGCCACCACGGCCGGAATCGCGGGAATCGCCTATGTCGTCGAGGGCGGCGCGCTCACGCGCGGCATCATCGAGTCGTGCTCGATCGGTGACGATCGAGACCGCAACCCCGGCGCCGCGGACGGCGCTCAGATCCGCGGAACGCAGGACGGCGAGCGAATGGGCAGCGCCGTCGCCAGCGGCGGCGACAACATCGTCAACGGCCACACGGACCTGTTGATCGGTGCGCCGTCGTTCGATCGTGGGCCGGGCGCGGCCGATGCCGATGCCGGACGCGTCATCCAGGTCGCCTCGAAGCTGTCGCACGGCATCGTGAAGGCCGACGACGTGGGGTCTACCGCCAACGATCCTGGCGCCGTCGAAGGCGTCATCTGGACCGGCGCGCGAGGTGGCGACCTCCTGGGGACGGCGGTGGCCTGGCTCGGGGACGTCACGACCGACGGCCGGGACGATGTCGGGCTGGGCGCGCCGGGCGCCGATCCGATCCCGCCGGGCGGCTCGACGCCGCTGGCCAACGCCGGAATCGTCTACGTCGTTGCCGGACAGGTGCCGGCAACGCCGAATCTCGGCACGATCGATCTCGCCGAGGGCTTCCCCGGAACCCAGTTCGTCGGGTCGCAGGTTGACGAGAACGCGGGTGCCGCGATCTCGGCGGCGGGCGACGTCGACGGCGACGGTGACGACGACTTCCTGGTCGGCGCACCGGGTCACGACTCGGTAAGCGTGGGAATCGACGCGGGGCGAGTGTACATCGTGCTGGAGTGCGGGTCGGTGGACTCGGACTCCGACACCGTGCTCGACTGTGAAGACAACTGCCCCAACGTCATCAACCCCGGTCAGGAAGATGCCGACGACGACGGCGTCGGCGACGCCTGCGACCTGTGCCCCGGCATCTTCGACTCGACCCAGCCCGATCCCGATCTCGACGGCCTTCCCGACGCGTGCGACAACTGCCCCGACGTCCCCAACCCGTCGCAGTCGGACGGTGACGGCGATGGTACGGGTAACGCCTGCGACACGAATCCGATCTTCACGATCAGCGATAACCCCGACGATCTTCCGGACTTCACGTCGATCGGTACCGCGTTGACACTCGCCCTCGAGTCCGGCACTCGTTTCGAGGTACGGGGTCAGCACTTCGAGTGCATCGTGGTCGACGGTGAGCGTCAGTACCTGTTCATCGGCGTGGACGACGGAAACGGCCGGCCGGTCGTGGACTGCCCGACCGGCCCGGCCTTCGATGTCGTTTCCACCGCCGGAACGGCGCCGGTGACGATTCGCAACTTCGAGATCCGGGGGTTGATCGGTGTGCAGGGGCGTGTGACCACGGAGATCGAGGCTATCGACTTCCGTAACATCGCCGACGTGGCGCTCGATCTCGACGGCGGCAACCACGAGGCCGCGGAGGTCACCATGGACGCCACGGTCCACCGGGGCACCGATGTCGACTTCGGCGCTTCGCTTTCGTTGAGGAGATCGACCGTCGTGTCGATCGGTGGCCGGGCGATGAACGTCGACGGCAGTGCGCTCGTCGAGAACGTCCTGATCGCCAAGGCCGCGGAGGGCATCGTGCTCGGTTCGTCCGGGACGGTGACCGTGCGGCATTCGACCATCGCCGACACCGCGGGGAACGGTCTGGACAACGCCTCCGGCGGAACGATCGACATCGCCCACACCCTGTTCTGGAACAACTCGAGCAATGACGTCGCCGGGGCGTTCGCCTGCACGGACGCGTCGTGGTCGCTGATCTGCGATCCCGACTGCTCCGGCATCAACAACAACGCGAACTGCGCGGACCCGCTGTTCGTCGACGCGGTGGGCGACGACTACCGGGTGCAGAGCACCTCACCGGCCCTGGAGCAGGGACCCGATCCCGCACTTTTCGACGGCGATCCGTGCTTCGACCTCGACGGTGGGCCGCGGATGCGCGACCACGACGGCGACGGCATGGCCGTCGTCGACATCGGGGCCTACGAGCGTGAGGACGCGACCCTCAGCCCCGGTGGCGTGAGCGGCCTGGTCTGGACCGACCTTGAGACTCTGACTTGGAACGCGGAGCCCTCGGCGGCTCTCTACCACGTCTACCGCGAGTCGATCGACTCGCTGGCCTACGACTTCTTCGGGTGCCGGCGTGACGATATCGACGCGGACCCGACGGATACGGAGCTGCAGGACAGCGCGACGCCGGGGCCGGGTGGCGGGTGGTTCTACCTGGTCACCGCGGAAGACGGCAGCGGCGAGGAGGGAACGCTCGGTCTGGCAACGTGCACCGAGCGCAGCAACTTCAACCCAGCCCCGTGCCCGTAAGAGGGCGAGGTCATCTCAGCCGTCGCCCTCCTTTGTGACGAGGGCGACGGCCTTGTTGATGAGGTGCTGGCGCATGCCCGATCAGCGCACGGTGCCTCACCCGGCGATTCGCATGCCGTCGATCGGCTTGCCGTCCGGGAAAACGACGCTGACCGTCGATGTCGGCGGCGTGGGGAAACGGATCCAGAAGGTGCGGCGCTCCCCCGGCTGCAGGGTCATGTCGTCGTAGTAGCCCTGGCTGCACAACCACGAGCCGTCGCTGGTCTTGGCCACGGTGTAGCTCGTCATGGTCGAGGGATCGACGAGGGACACGCTCTTGCCGACATTCCACGAGTATCCGGCTCCCGAGCTGAAAAGGGTGTGGGTGTCCAGCCGGACACCCTCTTCCGTGGTGTTGGTCATCGCGAAGTCGAGCGTAACCGTGTTCCCGGCGCTTTTCTTGAGCGACAACACCTCCAGCGTAACCCCGGGGTGGCTCGCGAAATCGCGAGTCGCTAGCGCCCCGCCACTCGACGCCGCGATGACACGCGCGTCGACGGTAGCCGTGTTGCTCGTCGTCTCGGCCGCGGTCGCCGGGAACTCGTAGATCGTCCCGCTTCCAGAGGTATCGCCATAGTCCCACGTGTAGTCCTCCGGGAAGTCGTAGTAGACGTAGTCCTCGACGACCGTGGGATCGCCCGAGGACCGGAAGCTGTCCAGAGCCCCCCTGAGCTCCTGAAGCTGACCCACGATCCCGGCGATCTTGGAAACGTTGTCGGTGACGCGGTCGAGGATGGGAACCCGCTCGCCCCCCGGCGTCTCGGGCTCGAACGTATACGTCGCGTACTCGGGATAGGTCTGTTGTGCCGCCTGAAGATCGGTGACTGCCGCCAGCATCCGGTTTTCGAACTGTGCCAGATCGTCGTTGCTTGCCATCGCCTGTTCGACATCGGCCGACAGTCTGTTGACCTTGTCCGCCAGCTCGTTGAGTACGGCCGTCGCGGCGGGGTCGCTTCCCGCCGAGGCCCCCTGACCCCGCGCCGTGGTGACTCGTCTGGTTTCGGCGAGCAGTCCTGCGAGCGTGGTCTCCTGCGCGTGCACCTGACGCGAGACGTCCCAATCTGCAAGAGCGATCGCGATACGGCGGTCCATCATCTCGGCGAGCGCTTGCTCGTTGATGGCCGCGGGCTCCACTGCCGGCAGCAGCTCGGTTTCCTTGGCCGTCGGCGCCTGCCCGCAGGAAACGAACGCGGCCAGTGAGATCATCACCGTAGAGAGAGTGATCAACAGAGTGCGTCGCATGGTGTTCTCCTTGTTCCGGGTCATCGCCGGTCCTCGCGAACGATGTCCTTGCCTACAAACCCGGTGTCCACGCAGAACACGGGTCGCTCCAGGTTTTGAAAGGTCGTCCAGGGATCGTCCTCGCGCGGTCCCCTTCCCGAGACAGGCCAGTCGTGAAGCGTGTGGGTTGCGGGGTGGGTCCCCATGTGGTCTTCAGGCCCGACGGACGCCGAGAATTTCTGTTCGGGATCCCAGCAGTAGTTGCCGACACAGATCGTGCGAAGTGCCTTGTTGAGCTCACCCTTGAAGTAGTTGTCGTCGAGGATGTCGGCGACGTTTCTGAGATTGACCTCGGTCATGCGGATCTTGCTGACGCAGGCGATGCCGGTCGACAGCGACCAGTGCAGATCGCCCCTGATCTTTCCCGAGCCGGAAGCCGTGTACTGCGGGAGGCCCCGGGTCTTCTTGTACTTGAGATCGACGTTTACCCGCAGCGTGTCGTTCGAGTAGTACGTGACGTCAGGATTCTTGAAGGTGATCTTTCGCCCGTCGGGCCCGAGACGCATCGGGAAGGCGTCCTCAAAAACCTTCGTGATGTCGTGTCGCAGCTCGCTGCGCGTGCTTTCCAGATCGGCCTCGCTCGGCTGGCCCGTGCTCGAGGACGTCGGGACTGAGACCGTCGTGACGTTTGCCCGGCCGCTCGAAGCGGCTGCCACCGCGCGTGTGATGGGTCGGGCCGCGCTCGAACTCGAGATCGACGGCGTCGTCAGGATCTTGGGGTTCGTCTGAATCTCCGGACTGCTGTCGAGCTTTCCGGTGGACTCGAGATAGGCGTGGAACTGCAGAAGCGCGGCGGCGGTGCCTGCCGCGGCGAGCGCGTAGAGTTCCTGCGCCGGTTGGCGCAGCGTGCTGCTGTCCGATGCCGCGGCGATCCGCGCCCGGGCGTTCGTGGCGGCGACGTCCACCATGTGCGATACCGGCATCAGACCGTTGCGGAAGACGTCGTCGAGCGGCCGCCAGAACCGGCCGCTGACATCGCCGAGAACCCACTGCTGGAGCGACTCCTCCTCGTCACGCACGAAGCTCTCGTACGCAAAGTGCCCGTTGCCGAAGGTGTTCGCGGCGTGGTGCGGAACGGTCCCGTCAACGATCAGGTGGATGGCGAAGCCGAGCGCGTAGGCGGCCTCGGGTGTGTGGTCGACGTTCGACGGGGGCGTTTGCTGCTCGTACTCACCAGGCCCGGGGTCGGGTCCCTGGTTCTGCGGCTTGTCCGGCTCGAGCGACGAGAGTTTGCCGTGACCGGGCCCACCCGCCGGGGTGTATCCGACGCGCGTGATGCGGCCCCAATCGCTGCGCGCGCGGGTGCTCCAGAATGCGGCGACCTCGCCGGCGGGCGGCCACTCGAAGCTGAAGAACTCGCCGTCGTACTTCCCCTCGCGGTAGGGCGTGTTCGCGTAGATCTTCCGATCTTTGCACGTCTGGGCGATGACCTCGACCGCGGCGCCGACCGATCGGGCGAGCACGCTCGGATCGTCCTTGAACACGTATCCCTGCATGCCGGGGTTGTGATAGTGGTGAAACTGTCCGATCACCACGAAGAAATCGCCGAGACCGACCTTCGAGACCCTGACGTCCGTACCAAACGGGGTCTCGCAGTACAGGTAGCTGTCCTGCCGCTCGTCGGCCTCGTAGGCGGCGGCGCGGAGCTGCCCGAGGATCTTCGGATCGCGGAAGAGTTTCGCGACGTCACGATGCCTTTGGACAGACGATTGCGCGAGAAGGTCCAGCGTGAAATTCATCAGGTTCTGGTGCGTGACCTTCTTGAGCGGTTGCTCGGAGGTCCCCATCTCTCCGCCCGGCGATGAAACGTGCAGTGTCGTCCCCTCGTGGACGACCCGCGGCGAGGCTGCCGCGACCTGGGCCGCGGACTTGACCGTGCTCGCTCCGCTTAGCGCGCCGGCATTCGACTCCATCATCGCCGGGAACGCGCCCCGGACGTAAGGGGTGATATCGAAGCAGACCTTACCGTTGAGCTTCTCGTTGAGCTCGTCGCGGATCAGCGTGTTGTCGATCCAGTTCGGAACGTTTTCGAGATCGAGCCCGAGGATCTCGGGATCGACGATGCACGCGCTCGCCTGGCGAACGTCGACTCGGTTATCGACCATGGCGTAGGTGACCTCGCCCGTGACGCCCGCAATGAAGCGGGCCTGGCCGCTCGCCGAATACTGCGGGAAGCCGCGGGTCTTCCGGAAGCGAACGCCGAGCCGAACTTCGGCGCGGAGACCCGGACAGAAGGCATTGAGCACGTCCGGGTTCGAGAGCGTCACCTGCTCGCCGGGCTTGCCGAACTGAATCGGAAAGAACGGCTGGATCACCGTATCGAGCATCGCAGCGAGCATCGGCGCCGAGGCGAACGTGCACGGGTCGATCGAGACGGTCTCCGTCTGCGGCGGCGGGGGCTGCGTCCCGAACGGGTTGCCCGACGGCTTGGTCTGCTTGGTCGTGGGGATCCGAACGGTTTGCGGACGCTGGGCGACTTCTGCCGCCTGGACGGCGACGAAGGCGAGCAAGAGAACGACGGTGACGATCAGCGTCTTGTTGTTTCGCATGGCTACCTCCGGGATTGCGGTCGGTATCTCCGGGACTCGCATGTTGGGTTCCCGATGCCGGCGGGGCGTTACAGGGGGGTAAGATGGGCGCACGATGACCCGCGAGGGCGTTCCCGAAAACGGCCGGAAAGGTGAGGATCCGGGGTTCGTGTGCTCGCCCGAGGATCTCGCCGAGCGGTTCGGCGGGAGGCTTCGGGTGTTCGCCGCGAGACGGCTTCGAGAGGTCGCGGCGGCCGAGGACGCGGCACAGGAGACCCTGCGACGGGTCCTCGAGGCGTTGCAGCAGGGCCGCCTGCGGAACGCCGAGGCGCTGCCCGCCTTCGTCTTTCAGACGGCTCGCCACGTCTGCCAGCTCCGGATGCGAGGCGAGCAGCGCCGCGAGCGTGCGATGGACCGGCTGGCCGCCGGTGCGGAAACGACGTCGGGCGAGGATCCGCTGAGCGAGATCATCGCCGCCGAGCGGCGGAGCGCGGTGCGCCAGGCGCTCGAGCAGATCGGCGAGGCGGATCGCGATCTTCTGCGAACGCTCTACGTCGAGGGCGAGGACCTCGCCCAGGTCGCGACGCGGCTGCGGGTCAAGCCCGGAGCGTTACGCGTACGGAAGCACCGCGCACTGCGACGACTCGCTGCGATTCTGGGGGAATTCGGATGGAACGATCTGGAGTAACACAATGAAGCCTGCGGTAACTCCATAGATGAGTGGGAACGAAATGCGAGTAGCACCCTGCCCCGACGAGAACGTGCTCATCGCCTACGGCGCGGGAACCCTCTCCGACGACGAGGCCGAGCGCTTCGAGGAGCACTACTTCTCCTGCGAGCGCTGCTGGAAACGGCTGGAGCGCGTCTTGGAGCTGCGGGGCGCGCTCGCCGGGGGCGCGGTCCGGCCGGCGACGCGGCCGCGGCTGTCTCGCGCGCTATGGCCCGGGCTGGCGGCGGCCGCTGTACTGGCCGCCGTGGCGATCGGGTTGTGGGGACTGATGCCAAACCGTCCCGGGACGGTCCGCGGGGACGGGGACATCATCGCCCCCGTCGTGACGCGGGTCGACGAAGGAGTCGAGGCGAGCTGGGACGCGGTCGAGGGAACCGACGTCTATCTCATCGAGATCTTTGCCGCGGATGGCGAGCTCGTTCTCTCCCGCGAGGTTCGTGAGCCCCGGGTCGCGATCGCAAGGGCCGAGCTGGACCCCACCGGAACGATGTATTTCAAGGTGCAAGCCCTGGGCGGACTGCGTCAGCCGCTTGCGGTCTCCGGACTGGTCGAGATCGCGGGGCCGGCCCCATGAAGAAAGGGCCGTCGCAGGGATGGTTGCTCGTTGCCCTCCTGCTGGCCTGTCTCGGCTGCGGTGGGACGGCGGAGGAGTCGCCTCCCTCCGAGGCCGCCGAACCCGACCCCTTCGATCAGGCAAAGAAACTGTGGGGCGAGCGCCGCTACGACGAAGCCGCCGACGAGTTTGCCCGGCTTGCCGATCGGTTCAAGAGCAGCGGCGACACCTACAACCAGTGGAGGGCCAGGCTCGACGGGGCGCGCGCCCTCTATCGAACAGCACGCAGGGACGAGGCCTTCGACGTGATCCGTCTCGCCGGCGAGCTGACGGAGGGGGAGGTCGAGCGCGAGGTCCAGACCGCTTACTGGCACGCGATCTTTCTACACGAGCGGGGTCGTCTTGACGAGGCCCTCGAGGTCGCCGGGCGCGCGCAGGAATGGTCCGCGAGAACGGACGACCCAGAGCTGTTCGATCGAGGCCACGGCGTTCTCGCGACAGTCTATTCCCTGATGGGCCGTTACGAGGACTCGCTCGCCATCAACGAGCTCCTCGTCGATCGCTTCCGCCGGACCCACCCGGACCCGGCGAGGCTCGCGCGCGCGCTCAACGAAATCGGAATCGACTACAAGCACTTCGGACGCTTCGATGACGCTCGCGCGGCTTACCAGGAGGCGCTCGAGCATTTCCGCAAGCATGGACCCGAGCGGTGGACCCGGATCGCGACGTTCAATCTCTCGAACGTCTACGCCGAGCTCGGGGACATCGAGAGCGCGCTGGCGCTCAAGCTCGAGGCCCTCGACCTGCTCGAGGGCGTGACTGACGACTACGGGCTCGGCCTGACGCTCGACGGCCTGGGAAAGACGTACGGCAAGGCCGGCAACTACGAGGAGGCGCGTCGCTACCTCGACGACGCGATCGATGTTGGCCGACGGTCGAACCGCCCCTACGTCGTGCTCAGCGCGTTGAACGGTCTCGCGAGCGCGGAGCTCGCGGACGGTCACCCCGACCGGGCGAAGGAGCTCGCCGAAGAGGCCATTACGCTCGCGGACGAGTCCGGCTATGGCTTCGGGTCTGTCGACGCTCGTGTCCAGGCCGTCCACGCCGAGGTCGATCTCGGTCATCCCGACCGGGCGCTCGTCCACGCCGACGAGGCCGTCGCACGGGCGGAGCAGATCGGCGACCCGAGCCTGTCACTCCAGGCGTTGCACGCCCGGGCCAGGGCGCTCGCCGCGTCGGGGCGTGGCGAAGCGGCCGCCGAGCAGTACGACAGTGCGATCGCGATGCTCGAGACGTGGCGCGGTCGTCTCGAGATGGGCGATCTGCGGATGGGGATGGTGGAGCCACGGACTTACGTCTACGAGGATGCGATCGAGAACCTCGTCGCACTTGGCCGGATCGAGGAGGCGTTCGCGCTCTCGGAGCGGGCTCGAGCGCGGTTTCTGCTCGAGCTGCTTGCCGATCGACGAGGTCTGCCGTTTGCGGAGGAGGGCCGCGAGCGATTGCTGCAGCGGCTCCGGGAACGGTACGTCGCCTCGCGAGGCGCACGCTCGGAACGGCTGCGCGCGGAGTACGACCGTGAAGTGGACGCGCTCATCGCCGAGCTCGAGGCCGACGAAGCCAGGGCGAGACGACGGGACCCCGTCACGGCGGCGTCGCTCTTTCCGCGCCCTGTCCCGGCGACGGACATCCGTGACGCCCTCGTCTCTCCCGCGCGTGGGGTTCTGAGTTACTTCTGGGGCGACCGGGCTGTCTACGGGTGGTGGATCGGCGCGGACGGTTTGCGCGGGAGACGGCTCGGCAACCACGAGACGTTGGCGCCCACTCTCGACTTTCTTCGAGCCTCGATCGACCGACCCGAATCGACGGTCGACTGGCGCGCGGCGGCACGGCGCGCGTACGGTCAGCTCGTCGCGCCGCTCGCGCCGGGCGACGTCGAGGAGCTGATGGTCCTCCCGGACGGCCCATTGAACCTGCTCCCGATCGAGATCCTGATTCCCGACGGAAGCGACGTGCCCTGGGGCGCGGAGCGGACCATCGTGTACGGACCGTCGGCGTCGGTGCTCGCCGCGCAGGTCATTGATTACGAGGAACAGGGGTTCGACCGTGCAATGCTCGCGCTTGGGGCGTCGAGCTTCGAGCGTGCACCGGTCGACGATGTCTACCGGCAAGGGGTGGCGCTCGCGCCGTTGCCGCACGCGGAAGACGAAGCGCGCTTCATCGCGCGGCTGTACGACGGCAACGGGGCCACGTTGCTCGTCGGTGACGACGCGACCCGGGAGCGATGGATCGGAACCGGTCCCGACCGCTTCCGCTACCTGCACTTTGCGACGCACGCGATCGTCAGCGACCGCCGGCCGGAGCTGACGCATCTGGTGCTGGCGGACGGCGCGCTCGACCTCGCGACGATCCGTCGCCAGAGGATGAGGGCGGACCTCGTGACGGTGTCGGCGTGCGAGTCGGCGACCGGGAAGCGTGTTCGCGGTGAGGGGATCGTCGGGCTCCCGCATGCGTTTCTCGCGGCCGGGGCCCGTGGAGCGGTGGTGGCGTTGTGGCGAGTCGAGGATCGGAGCGCCGCCGATTTCATGCGCGAGTTTTACCGCAGGCTGAGCGACGGCGCCGCGCCCGCCGAGGCGCTACGCGATCTGCGCAAGTCGTGGATGAGCGATCGGGGGGAACGCTCGCACCCCTCGCGCTGGGCGTCGTTTATCCAGGTCGGCGGAATCCACTAGCCCTTCTTGGCGCTGCGTGCTACGGAGCCGCAGCCCAGTCGAAGCAGAGGGAGAGTTCGGCCCTCGGGAGTCGAGGGCACATCGCCGATCCGCTCGGCTCCCATCTTCAGGTAGAACGATTCCGCGTTGGGGTCGGAGGCGATCAGGAGAGCGCGCCCGCCCATCTCGTGCACGGTCGCGATGGCGTGCTCTAGAAGCAGTCTGCCGACACCCTGCCCCATGTGATCCGGGTCGACCCAGGCATGCTCGAGCTCGGGCTCCGGGGGCTCACCGGAGATGGCGTACAGACCGACCACCTTTCCGCCCCGCTCGGCAACGTAGACCGGGACCGCTTCGATGAACACCGGTTCGAGGGTGAGCTCGGCGGACCACAGCTCGATCCACTCTTCGGGGTACCCCCAGTGGCGCTTGGCGGCGTGGGCGATCCGGGTGAGCTCGCCC
>JBFJTV010000045.1:0-11442 GCA_041625075.1 Candidatus Polarisedimenticolaceae bacterium
CGGCTGGTGGAGCTCGTCGAGGACCTGAAGGGGCTGAGCCTCGACGAGATCTACCAGCGGCGTTACTGAGCCCGCGATGAGGATCACGCGGGTGGAAGCCTGGCCCGTGACCATGCGGCTGGCGGAGCCGTACGCGATCGCCTACGACAGCGTCGCCGAGGCGACGAACGTCTTTTTTCGCATCGAAACAAATCGCGGGGTGGTCGGCCATGGCTGTGCGGCGCCGGACCCGCACGTCACGGGTGAAGAGTCGACGCGTGTTCTCACCGCCCTCAACGAGACGGCCGGACCCGCGATCAGGGGGTCGGACCCGCTCCGTCACGCGATGCTGATGGAGCGTCTGAAGAAGCTCCTGAATCCAATGCCCTCCGCTCGGGCCGCCATCGACATGGCGCTCTTCGACATCGTCGGAAAGGTTGCGGGGCTACCGGTCTGGAGGCTGCTCGGCGGCTACCGCCGTCGTATCCGGACGAGCGTGACCATCGGGATCTTGCCGGAGAACGACACCGTCTCCGCGGCCCGGGATCTGCTCGCCCGCGGGTTCGACTGCCTCAAGCTCAAGGGCGGCCGCGACGTCGAGCAGGACATCTGCCGAGTCCTCAAGGTTCGTGAGGCGGTCGGCGACGAGGTCCGCCTGCGGTTCGACGCCAACCAGGGTTACACGGTCGAGCAGTCCCTTCGTTTCGTCGAGGCCACCCGCGAGGCGGGACTCGAGCTCCTCGAGCAGCCGACACCGATGGGTGAGATCGACCTCCTCGGCCGCGTCCGCCGGCGCGCCGCGCTGCCCGTGATGGCCGACGAGAGCCTCAAGACCCTTCGAGACGCCTTTCGTCTCGCCCGCCGCGGTCTCGTGGACATGGTCAACGTCAAGCTCATGAAGGCCGGAGGGATCGGCGATGCACTCCAGATCAACGCCGTGGCCCGGGCGGCGCGGCTGGAGGTGATGGTCGGTTGCATGGACGAGGCTGCCCTCGGCATCGCCGCCGGACTGCAGTTTGCCCTCGCGCGACCGAACGTCGCGTATGCCGATCTCGACGGCCACCTCGATCTGATCGACGACCCGTCCGCCGGCTCGGTCCGCCTCGAGGCGGGAACGCTGATCGCGAGCGAAGATCCCGGCCTCGGCGTTCGGATCCGGGAATGACAAGTCCCACCTGAGCATTTCACTCCGATTGTGAGGGATCCGTGCCGCCCGAGGCGCACTAGTCATCGAAAGGAGCCTGTCGTGAACTCGTCGAATCCGGAAGCTCCCTGGGTGGAGCTGCAGCAGCTCATCGAGGACGCGGACCCCGCCCGGCTCAGAACGTTTCTCGACGGCCTCTCACCGCTCGAGGTGGCCATGAGCGTCTCGCGGTTGGACAACGACCAACGAGCCAGGCTGCTCTCGACCGTCGAGCCCGATCACGCCGCTGCCATGGTCGAGCAAATCCCGGACGTTCAGGCCGCCGATGCGATCGAGCGGCTCGAGCCGCAGGTCGCCGCGGCGATTCTCCATGAGCTACCGGGGGACGAACGCGCGGACATCCTCGGCGATGTCGAGGATCCTGTTGCGGAGGCCATCCTGGATGAGATGGAGAGCGGGGAGGCCTCTGCCACGAGGACCCTCCGAGACTACCCGGACGACGTCGCGGGCGGCCTCATGACGCTCGAGTACCTCTCCTACAGGGTGAGCGAAACGGTCGGCGATGTGCTGCGGGACCTGAGGGCGCACGCGGACCGGTATCGTGATTTCGTGGTTCAGTATGCCTTCGTGACGACAAATCGAGGGCGCCTCGTGGGCGTGCTCCGCATGCGGGATCTGCTCTTTTCCGGTACCGACACGCCAATCAGAGCGATCATGACGCCGGATCCGCTCACCCTCATGGATTCGGCGTCTCTCGACGAGGTGCGAGCCTTCTTCGACAGCCACAACCTGTACGGCGTGCCCGTGGTCGATTTTTCGGGGCGCCTCGTCGGGATGATCCGACGCTCCGCGGTCAACGAAGCTGTCGCAGAAAGCAGCGATGCTGTTTTCCTCAAATCTCAGGGGATCGTCGGCGGAGAGGAGCTGCGAACGATGCCGCTGCTACGGCGGTCGGGCAGGAGACTGTCCTGGCTGAGCGTCAACATCGTTTTGAACGTCGTTGCCGCCAGCGTCATCGCATTCTATCAAGACATCCTTGCCGCAGTAATCGCGCTCGCCGTGTTCCTTCCGATCATCTCGGACATGAGTGGATGTTCGGGAAACCAGGCCGTTGCCGTCAGCATGCGGGAGCTCGCACTCGGGCTGCTGAGCCCCAAAGAGATACGACGGGTCCTGCTCAAGGAGATCTCGGTCGGCTGGATCAACGGGGTTGTCCTCGGCACGCTGATCGGCGTCTTGGCCTGGGCGTGGCAGAGGAACCCCGCTTTGGGGCTGGTCGTCGGCGCCGCGATGATGCTCAACACCGTCGTGGCGGTGTCGATCGGAGGCACCGTCCCGCTTCTCCTGCGCCGGTGGGGCGCGGACCCCGCGCTCGCCTCGGGCCCGATCCTCACGACCGTCACCGACATGTGCGGGTTTTTTCTGTTGCTCAGTATTGCCGGGGCAGCGCTGCCGTGGCTGGCCACCGGCTGACATGAGCGGGTAAGATCACCTGCGGACGTCACGTAGGAGTCAGAAGGTGAGCACAGAGAAACTCAATGGCAAGACCCGCACCTCGGAAGAGCTTGCCGAGGAGCTTCGGAATTTCGAGGAGATCGCAGGCAAGATCAATCCTGCGCGTGACAAAATCCCCAGGCTCGAGGGCGTGGACGTCCACGGCAAGCTCATGCCGCTGCGAGGTTCGATCGGGGGCGACCACATCCTGTACCTGGACTTCAACCGCCGGTACGATCTCGATGCCCGAATCAAGGAAGCCGAGGCCGACGGCCGGAGCACCGTCGCGGAAGAGCTTCGACTGAACAAGCACCGGGCCGGCATCCTGGTCGCGGATGTCTCGGGTCACCTCATCACCGATGCCGTGATCGCCGCGATGCTCCACCAGAGCTTTCTTCTGGGGACCCTTTACGAGCTCGACATGTTCGGCGAGATCACAACGCGGCTGTTCGAGCATCTCAACACGCGTTTCCACAAGACGACGAGCGTCGACAAGTACTTCACCATGATCTACGGCGAGATCTCGGACAGGGGTCGCTTCCGGTTCATCTCCGCGGGCCATGAGCCGCCGCTCATCGTTTCTCGAATGCACCGCAAGGTGATGCGGGTCAGTCTGGACCGAATCGTTTCCTTTCCGCCGATCGGTATGTTGCCCTCGGCCGAGGCGCCCGAGTTGGCCCAAGCGAGCCTGATCGGTTACAAAAAACGCTACACGATGAACGAGATCAACCTTTTGGGTAGCGGAGATGTGTTGCTGCTATTCACGGACGGTCTGTCGCAAGTCGCGGGTGGCGAGTTCTTCGCAAACGAGCTGGAAGGGTGTCTTCTGGACACCATCGACGACTCGTCGGAGACCGTCTGTTCCGTGATGGCGGATAGGATCCGGCAATGCGGTCCCGCCGATGATGACATCAGCTTTGTCGTCATCAAGAAGCGATGAAAGCACCCCGCGGCGTCCTGTTGGTCCTCATGTTGGCGACCGCTGCCCTCGGGAGCTCGGCGACCGAGCCCGTCAGCGAGGTGATCCGCCGGCAGCTCGAAGAGGCGGGGGAGCCGGCGGCGATCCGAATCGGCGACGAGGTGATCTACGCCTCGCACACCCTCCCCGGCTTTTACGAGCGGCGTGGGTTCGCACCGGCCTGGTCGAGCCGGGGGCGGTTCGAGCGCCGGGCCGAGAGGCTCCTCGAGGCGATCGCGGAGGCCGTGGCGGAAGGGTTTCGGCCGGCCGACTACCATCTTGAAGCACTCGCCGCCCGGCTGGAGGCCGCGGGAGGGGGGAGCGAGCACCTGGCGGCGACGGATCTCCTGCTCACCGACGCCTTCTTGATTCTCGCCGCCCACATCGTCGGCGGGCGGGTGGACCCGGCGACCTTCGAGCCCGAATGGGTCGCAACGCGGCGCGAGGTGGATGTTGTCGCTCTCCTCGAGCGCGTCGTCGCCGGAGACGCGGTTCGGAAGACCCTTCGCGAGCTGCGGCCCGAGCCCCCGGGTTACGAGCGTCTCATGAAGGCGCTGTCGGAGTACCGCGAGATCGCGGCCCGGGGAGGCTGGCCGCAAATCGGCCCTGGGCCCTCGCTCAAACCGGGGACGACCGATCCGGCCGTCGCCGTTCTGCGACGCCGCTTGACCATCACCGGCGACTTCCAGGGCGGGGAGGGCGCCGAGCCCGATCTCTACGACGACGCGCTCGTCGAGGCCACAATCCGGTTCCAGCGACGCCACGGCCTGGACGACGACGGCGTGGTCGGCCCGAAGACGCGCGAGGCTCTCGACGTCAGCGCGGCGCGCCGCGCTCGCCTGATCGAGCTGAACCTCGAGCGCTGGCGGTGGTTGCCCCAGGATCTGGGAGACCGTTACATCGTCGTCAACGTCCCCGGGTTCGATCTGCGCGTCTCGGAATCCGGGAAGGAGGTGCTGGCGATGCGCGTCATCGTCGGTCGCGCGATGAGACGCACGCCGGTGTTCAGCGACGTGATGCGCTACCTCGTGTTCAGCCCGTCGTGGGACGTACCACCGACGATCCTCCGACTCGACAAGCTCCCGGAGATCCGCAAAAAACCGGACTATGCCATCGAGCAGAACTTCCGCGTCTTCCAACTCAGTGAGGGGCGCTGGAACGAGGTGGACCCGCGCAACGTGGACTGGTCGCGCGCCACCGCCGCGACGATCCGGTTGCGACAACGGCCCGGTCCCAACAATGCCCTGGGTCTCGTCAAGTTCATGTTTCCCAACCCGTTCAACGTCTATCTCCACGACACACCGTCGCGCGAGTTGTTCGCGCGCTCGCAGCGCGACTTCAGCTCGGGTTGCATCCGGCTGGAGCAGCCGGTCGAGCTGGCCTACTATCTCCTCCGCGGCGACCCCGCGTGGACGCGCGAGGCCGTCGTGGCGGCGATGAACTCCGGCCAGGAGCGTTCGGTCACGTTGCCACGGCCGATCGCCGTCCACATCGAATACTGGACCGCGTGGGTCGGAGCCGACGGCGTTGTTCAGTTTCGCCGCGACATCTACGGCCGTGATGCGCGGTTGGATGCGGCGTTGAAACTGCCGCCGCCGAGCGAGCCCGACGTATGAACAGAATGAGGATCGCGATGCAAATGGTGCTGTTTCTCACCCTGGCAACCTTGGCTTCCGGGCAGGTCCCCGGCGAGTTCTCCGACGGCAAGCTCTCCTTCTCGGTGAAGGTTCAAGGAGTGACGACCGCGTATCGAGAGCTCGCGGTGTCGGTGATGCCGGAGGCGACGATGTCTCTCGAAGTCTCGGCAACCCCGGCCGCAGGGTCCTACGAAGCGACGTCGTCGGGCGGGACCCTCCGCCTCATCAAGCCCGGCAAGTGGGAGTGGAGGGCGCCCGCCGCCCCCGCGCTGTATTCGCTCACGATCCGCGCCGCGGATTCGGGCGAGGCCATGCGTCTCAACGCATTCGTACTCGTCCCGCGGTCGCGCGTCAAGGACGGCCGGCTCAACGGCTACCGCATCGATTCGTACCCCGCGATCCCGCTCAAGGGCCTGGAGATCTACAAGCCGCCGCAAGGGTTCATCGAGGTGACCGAGGACAACGTCGACACGCACGTTTCCCCGCACTTCACGCTGAGGCAATTTCTCTGCAAGCAGAGTGGCGGGTACCCCAAGTACGTCGTCGTGCGGGAGCGCATGCTGCTCAAGCTCGAGCTGTTGCTCGAACACGTTAACGCGGCAGGATTCCGTTGCGACACCTTCCACGTCATGAGTGGATACCGCACGCCGTTTTACAATCGCTCGATCGGAAACGTGAAGTACAGTCGCCACGTCTATGGCGGGGCGGCGGACATCTTCATCGACGTGAAC
The DNA here is from genome assembly GCA_041625075.1 of Candidatus Polarisedimenticolaceae bacterium. Taxonomy (GTDB): domain Bacteria; phylum Acidobacteriota; class Polarisedimenticolia; order Polarisedimenticolales; family Polarisedimenticolaceae; genus JBFJTV01. The sequence continues at coordinate 5,944 of JBFJTV010000045.1, forward strand.
CCTCGCGACGGTAACATGGACGATCTGAACGGCGACGGGACTATCGACGTCTACGACGCCGGGGTGCTTTACGACCTGATCGACGGTCTCTACGGCACCGACACCTACAAGGCGTTCGTCGGCGGCCTCGGACGGTACAAGAAGAACCCGGCGCACGGGCCGTTCGTCCACGTCGACGTCCGCGGCTTCCGGGCGCGTTGGGGTGACTGAAGCGAGAACGGTGCTGCATCGAGAGCGACCTGCCCCCGTGCGCCGATCACATCAGCTTCGTGGTCATTGAGAAGCGGTGAAGAACGCCCCGGCGCTCCCTACGAAACCGAGGGCGACCCGCCCCCGGGATCCTGACGGCAGAACTCGGTGAGCGCTCGCAACAGGCGACGACGTTTCTCCTCGACCGGTAGAAACGGACCCCGCGAGATCTCGAGCTGGACCCAGGGCATCTCGCTCAGGTGCGTCCTCGTGATGTACCCACCCTTGAAGGGGTGATTGATCGAGACCTCGACTTCGAACGCGCGTTCGAGACAGCCGTGAAGACGCCCGAACATCCCGGCGGGGCAGCTCGTGCCGTCGACGTCGCTCAGACACAGCGGCGGACGCTCCTGCCCGGCCATCGGTCCGATGGGCGGTCCGATCGCCGCCATCGTGTGACCGTCGATGGCCAGCGGGACGCGGCCGCCGGCGGCTTCGGTCAGCCTGGCGTGGTACGGGCGGTGATGACGCGCGATCAACCGCTCCGCAACCTCCTCCGCCAAAGGGGAGGCATAGACCGGCTCGTTCCAGCACGTGTGAGTCTTGATCGCCCCGTCCGGACGGCGGTCGTCCTCTGCCCGATTGAGATCGACGATCGCGCGGGCGACGTCGGTCGTGACGAAGATCTCGACCTCGTCCTCGAGCGCGTAGGTCTCCGCCGCCTGCTCGTCACCGTCGGCAGCGATCTGATCGGGCGTCAGGATGCAACTCGCCTCGACCTCGGGCGGCACCCGCAAACCGGCGTGCGGCACCGACAACAGTAGCGGCAGCTTCACTTCACGGGTCCCGAGGCGGAGCCGTCACGACGCGGGTCGGCAACGCCGATGAACTCGCCCTTCTCGCGCAGCACGAGCTGGACGCATCCGAGGTAAAAGGAATAAGGGTCACGAAGGTCGACCTCGAACCCGTGCTGCTCGAGGGCTGCGGGGAGGTCGTCGCGCATCCGGGTCGCCTCGAGTGAGACCTTCCCGGTAAGCGAGCAGTGCAGCCGCGGCGCGTCGACCGCGGCCAAGGGCGTTAGATACTGCAGACGCAGGAGCACCTGGAGAATCGACGGGGTGATTCGCTCGCTTCCCGGCGACCCGATCGCGAGCCAGGGTCGCCTTCCGCGGAAAACGATCGTGGGCGCCACGCTCGCCCACGGCACCGCGTTCGGCCGCATGTAGTAAGGATGCGAAATGTCTTTGTACTCGAAGGCGCTCATGTAGTCGTTGTACAGGAAGCCGAGGTCCTTCGTGGCGCAGCAAGAGCCGTAGACGCGTTCGATCGACTGCGTCAGCGCGACGACGTTGCCCTCACGGTCCATCACCGAGGCGTGCGTTGTTTCTCCGTGGCCTTTCACACGACGGACGACCTGCCGGGCAAGGCGTTTGGCGTAGTCCGGTTTGAGCATTCGCCGACCGGACACCTGTGCGAAATAAGCCGGATCGAACGGCCGGTCCTGGCGGTCGAGGAACGCGCGCCGGATCACCTCGGCGAGCACGAGCGCGCCTTCCGGCGTCTCGATGTTCCGGTGGCTGGGCGGGAGCGCCTCGTAGACATTGAGCATTTCGACCAGCGTTCTTCCAGCGCCGGGCGGCGGAAAGGTCACGATCCGGAGCGATCCGAAACGGCCGGATACCGGCCGTCGCTCGATCGGGCGGGGGTCCTGGGCAAGATCATCGCGGCGGATCAGGCCGTTGTTCTCTCGCATGTCCCGGTCGATCGAACGGGCGATCTGGCCGTGGTACAGGTCCTTGATGCCCTTGCTCGCGAGGCGCTTCAGCGTTGCGGCGAGTACGGGCTGCTGGAAGATCGCCCCGATCGGATAGGGACGGACCCCATCCCGCAGGAAGAACTCCGCGGCGGTGTTCTTCCGAAGAGCCTTGACCTCGCGTCGCGCCAGAGCGTGCTGCAGCAGGCTGACCGGGTAGCCTTCTTCGGCCAGCCGGATCGCCGGAGCCAGGACGTCGCGCAGGTGGAGCTTGCCGTACTTCTCTACGATGTAGCGCAGCGAAGCCGGTGTACTCGGTACCGTGGCCGATCGGTAACCGCGTCGTCGATCGCCCGCGGACAAGTCCTCGGGGGCCGCGCGATTGGGCGCGCGCGACGAGCCGTCGAGCGCGATCGTGGTTCGCGTCTCGGCGTGGTGGAGCAGCATCATCGTCTGCCCGCCCAGTCCCGAAGCCGCAGGCTCGCACACGCCCAGGGCGAACGCCGTCGCTGCCGCGGCGTCGAACGCGTTGCCGCCGTTACTTAGCACCTCCGCACCTGCCTGGGTGGCACAGTAATGTGCGGACGCGACCATGCCGTCCTTCGAGACGGCCAGCCGTTGCGGCCGCGCCATGCGGCGATCGCCGATGTCGAGAAGATCGGTATCCACCTGCTCGCGCCGAACGCGCTCAACCGCCATTATTTGCTGACCTCGCTGCCCCCGAGGCTGGGCGGCTCCGGGTTCCGAAGTAACGCGAGCTTACGACCTCGACGAGGCGATCGACGCGGTAGACAACGACCATTTTCATGGGCGGCAAAATACCACCAGATCAGCCCGCGCGCCCGAGGGTTTGCAGCCCCTGGACGACGGGCGGATCGAAGTGCACGTCCATCTGCGGGAAGGCGATCGTGATCCCTTCCTCTTTCAGAGCCCACCAGATGGCCTCGTTCAGGTCGGACCGGCGCCGGCGGACCTGCCAGGGGTCGTCGATCCAGACCGAGACCTCCCAGTCGACCGAGGAGCTTCCGAAGTCGGTGAGCAGGACCACGGGTTCCTTCTCGGGGGAACGCCACTTCGCCGCCTGCGCCACGCCCTCCAGGATCCGCCGGACGAGCTGCATATCGGAGCCGTAGATCACTCCGACCGGACAACGCAACCGGTAGAACGAATCGCGTAGGGTGTAGTTCGTCACGGTCGATTGTGCAATGACCGAATTCGGGACGATGATCTCCTCGTCATCGAGTGTCCGGGCGTGCGTGGCACGCATCGCCATGTGCGAGACCTTGACGAGGCGGTCCTCGACGCGGAGCACGTCGCCCGGCTTGATCGAGCGCTCGAGGAGCAGGATCACGCCGGAGACAAAATTCTGCGTCAGGTTCTGCAGAGCGAATCCAATGCCGATCGCGAACAGTGCCCCGGCGGCGAACAGTGCCGAGAGATTGATACCGATCGTCTGCAACCCGACACCGAGTCCGATCAGCAGGATGAGATAGTGCGCTAGCCGAGTGGCGACACCGACGGTGCCCTCATCCGTGATTCCGCGTGCGCGTAACAGCCGGGTCATTGCTCCCTGAATCACCCTCGAGATAACCAGCGTCACGATGACGATCGCAAGGAAGATCACGAGGGTCGCGACCGTGATCGACGTCCCGGCAATCTCGAAGAGCTTCGCGTCGAAAGCGTCGCGCCCGAAAGCGAGTTTCTCGGATATGGAATCGAGATTCATCGGCGTTCTCCCATCAAGGACGGTTTCGGTTTGCCCGGGCGATACCGATTCTATTCTGTTCGGGATCGAAAGGTCGAAGCGCGCACACCGAGCCTGCGCAGGCCAGCAGAACCGGCAGGTTCTCGCCGTCGACCGGCTCGACGCTCCCCTCCTGGAGAACCCGTAAGCTTGACCTGCATCGAAGGCGGCATTCCGGCCATCCGGCGGGACCGTTGCTGCGGGTGGGGCTCTATACTGTCCGGGTGCACGACCTAACCCTCCTGCGCGATCTCGTAATCTTGGTCGCGATCGCGATTCCGGTCGTGGTCGTCACCCAACGGTTGCGAGTCCCGACGGTGGTCGGATTCCTTCTGACCGGATTCGGGATCGGACCCCACGCTCTAAAGCTGATCTCCAACACGGACGAGGTTCGCGGGCTCGCCGAGCTCGGTGTCCTCCTGCTGCTGTTCACGATCGGTCTCGAATTGTCGCTCTCCCGAATCGTGCAGGCTCGCCGCCTCGTGCTCCAGGGAGGTGGCACCCAGGTCGTTGTGACCATGCTTGTGGTCGCCGCCGCGCTGAAGTTGGTGGTGGACGTTCCGCTGACGCGGGGGTTGTTTTACGGCTCTCTCGTCGCGTTGTCCTCGACGGCGATCGTCCTGAGGGTCTACACGGAACGTGGTGAGGTCGACACGCCTCACGGACGCGTGTCGATCGCGATCCTGCTCTTCCAGGATCTGTCCATCGTTCCCCTGATGCTGCTGGCACCGATCCTCGCGGGGGTAGAGGCCGACCCCGCTTCCGCGCTCCGCAACATGCTCACGAGTCTCATCGTGGTCGCGGCGTTGGTGTTGGGAGGGCGATACGGCGGTCCATGGCTTCTCGAGCGCGTCGCAGCCCTCCGGAATCGGGAAATCTTCACCCTCACCATCGTGCTGTTCGGTCTCGGAGCCGCCTATCTCACCGCGGAGTTCGGTCTCTCCCTGGCGCTCGGAGCGTTCCTCGCAGGGTTAATCATTTCCGAGTCCCGGTACGGCATCCAGGCGCTGTCGGCCGTGCTGCCTTTTCGGGACACCTTCAGCGGGATCTTTTTCATCTCGATCGGGATGCTCCTCGACCCGCAATACGTGCTGGACCATTTCCCGCTGCTCCTCGGCGCGGGAGCCGCGATCGTCGTCGGCAAGGCGCTGATCGCCGCCGGGGCCATACGGTTGCTCAGGTGGCCGACGGAAGTCAGCCTGCTCAGCGGTCTGGGGTTGGCGCAAGTCGGTGAGTTCTCCTTCGTTCTCGCGCTGGTCGGTCTGCCGCTCGGCCTCCTGAGTGCCGGCGCTTATCAGTTCTTTCTGGCAACCTCGGTGCTCACGATGCTCGTCGCACCGTTCGTGATCGCGGCGGGGCCGACCGTTGCGAGGTCCGTCTGCCGTTTGCTGCGCCAGCAGCCGGTCGAGATCCTCCCGCACGAGGAGAGCGACATCGCCGAGCTCGACGATCACGTGATTATCGTGGGCTACGGCTTGAATGGACGGAACCTGGCCCGGGTTCTCGAGGCGGCGGGGATCCCTCACGTGATCCTCGAGCAAAACGGCCATGTCGTGAGGCGTGCGCGCGCGGAGCGGAAACCGATCTTTTTTGGGGACGGGACGCGACGTGAAGTGCTCGAGCGTGTCGGTATCGAACGTGCCCGCGTCATCGTCTTTGCGATCGCGTCTTCGAGCGGCGAGCGTCGCGGGGTGGCCCTCGCCCGGCATCTGAACCCGAACGTCAGCATCGTTATCCGCACCCGCTACGTCGCCGCCACCGACGACCTGCTTGGCGCGGGCGCCAACGTGGTCGTGCCCGAGGAGTTCGAGAC
>JBFJTV010000046.1:0-11334 GCA_041625075.1 Candidatus Polarisedimenticolaceae bacterium
CCATGATGTCGTCGTGGATGAGTAGAAACGAGTGCAGAAGCTCGGTCGCCAGCGCCAGGGACAGAACTTGGTCGCCGGCCCTCCCGCCGCACGCGCGATAGCCGTAGTACACCAAAGCGGGCCGGAGGCGCTTGCCGCCCGCGGTGACGAGCGCGGCGAGCGACTCGATCAGCTCGGCGGCCTCCGGCGGGTACGGTGCCGCTCCCCTCCGCTTCCGCTCAAACCACGCCGCGATCTCTGCGTCGAGCCGCTGCTGCAGGTTCGCGAGGAGCGCGCCGAAGTCGGTTGCGGTCGTGGCTCGACCGGGTTCGGGGGAGGCCTTCATGTGCTGTTTCCTGGATCGACGGTTGTGTCCGGTTCGAACCGCCGACGTTCCTCCATCGACGAGGTCTCGCTACGGTCGGCTGCTCGTGACGATGTCAGGGGACTCGATGGGACCGCGCGGCGCCCGCGGCGGTCGGTAGGTCAAATGAGCCGGCCGAACGTCGTCGCGCCCTTCGACGATTTACCTTCAACGATCCTATGTCTCATGTCAATACCCGTTTCCGTTAATTTTAATAGTTAAATGCCTGTTATGTCGGCCGTTCCAAAAGCGCACGAATTCTAGAACAACCACGGCGGATGCCGCCACCGGGCTGGACCGAACCGCCGTCAAGGCTCGCCGCGGTCGTGCGACAGAACCGCTTCGGCCGGGGCACACAGTCTCCGCGCGCACATCCGAAGCCTCGTGGACAACTTCGCGAGCGAGGCGACCCGTGTCGGATGGGTGAGGGCCGATCTCACGACGCAGCGGCGGTCGATGCTGCCGTCCTCGCGGGCGCACTCCTCGAGGAACGACGGCAGCACTTCGTCGGCGGTGTCCTGGATCGCTCGCAGCACCAGATAGGGGAGATCGCGCTCGGCGATCGCCCTCGCGTAGACCGCCGACTCGAGATCGACAGCGGCGGGCTCTTGTCCCAGCTCGCTTCGAAGGTTCGCCTTGCCGTAGACCGTCGTCACGATGCGCGGTACGGTCACCAGCGTTCCAGCGACGACGCCGTGATATGCCGTCGCGATCTCCAGCCACGCTGGATCGGCCTCGCCGACCGGCGTCGAGTCGTGGACGATCTTGCGCGCGGCCAGCACCGTCCCCGGCTGCAGCTCGGGAGTCAGGCCTCCCGCGACCCCGACGGCCAGCACGGCGTCGAAGTCGAACCGGTCGAGAAACGCGCGGACCCCGTCGGAGGCCCGCCGTGGTCCGTCGCCCGTGACGAACACGATTCCGCGGTTCTCGCCGAACAGACAGTGATAGCCTTCGCGGCCCGCCAGCTCGAAGTGACGCGGTGCCCGCGCTCGTCGAAGAAGGGGTCCGACCTCCTCCGGCATCGCCGCGACCACCCCGATCTGAATCATCGCCGGAACCACTCCACGGCTCGTGCCAGGGCGTCGCGGATCGGGCTCTGTGGAAGACCCAGTTCGCGCACCGACTTTCCCGGGTCGAAGTACATCTTGTGGCTCGACATCCGAACGCTCTCGACGGACACCCGTGGGGTGCGTCCGGTCAGACGCGCAAACGACGTGTCGAGCGCCGCAAAGGTCAACGGGATCCACACGGGCACCCGGACGCGCACGCGAGGGAGCCCTGTGATCTCCGAGAGCAGATCGAGGACCTCCTTCAGCGTCATGTTGCGGTTTCCCAGGATGTACTTCCCGCCCGGCTTGCCGTGCTCGGCGGCGAGGAGATGCCCTTCGGCCACATCACGCACGTCCACGACGTTGAGCCCCGTATCGACGTATGCCGACATCTTGCGATCGAGGTAATCGGCGATCAGCCGTCCCGTGGGCGTGGGTTTGATGTCGAGATCGCCAACCGGGAACGTGGGGTGCACGATCACGACCGGCAGCCCGCGAGCAACCCAGGCCTCGGCCTCGCGTTCGGCGAGGAACTTGCTGCGCTTGTAGTGCCCGATCATCTGCTCGACCGTGACCGGCACGGTCTCGTCGGCGGGCGCCCCATCGGGACGCAGCCCCAGCGCCCCGACCGAGCTCGTGTAAACGACTTGCGCAACGCCCGCATCCGCGGCAGCCGCCAGGATGTTGCGTGTGCCCCCGACGTTGGAGTCGTAGAGCTCGCGGCTGTCGCGCGCGAAAAGCCGGTAGTCGGCCGCGCAGTGATACAGCGCGCGAACGCCCTTCATCGCGGCCCGCAGCGACTCCGGCTCCCGTAGGTCTCCCGTCACGACCTCGACGTCGACCCCGTCGAGGTTGTCGCGCACGCTCGACGCGCGCACCAGGCAACGTACCGCCTCGCCCCGCGAACGCAGCGCACGCACGATGTGAGCACCGATAAACCCGGTACCCCCCGTTACAAGATTCACACCGTCATCCTAGTTCACTTCAGTAGCGGGCCAGGACTAGCGGTGTGTTCCCCGAGAAGATCCTTGCCAGGGAACTGCCATCACTCCCGAAGGACCTGAGACTTCGTGCAGAGCGTTGGGTGTTACCGACCCGGCCGATCGGTTCGCTGGCGCGGTCTTCGAGGGGGACACAACGCTAGGCCGGGCCTGCGTCCAGGGCCCGGTTTTCGCAGGGGGGCACACCGAATCCCACGCACGCGCGACCCGCTGACGCAGTCTCCGCAGGGGGACGCACACGCCCCCACGCGCGCGTCCGAGGTTGAATGGGGTTAGCCGAGAAGGTTCCAGGCGGCCAAGCGCACCAGGTCACCCGGGCTGCTCGGAAGCTCGCGCACCACGGAGGCCTCGAACCCCGAGTGCATCGCACAGTTCTGGCACCGGCGGTCCTGCCGGGACTCCCAGTACTCCCAGTCGACCCCGTTCCAGAACTCGTCCCACGTCTCATAGTACCTGTCGCCGATGAGGTAGCACGGACCCTTCCAACCGCGGGGCGTCCGCGTGACCGTGCTCCAGGGCGAGCAGTTGTAGCTACGCATCCCGGCCGCGAACTCCAGGAACATCGGCGTCGAGTGCAACCGGTGCCTCTTCGAGACCTCGAGCACGCGCTTGAACTTGGTCTGGATCTCGTTCCGCGTCAGGAACATGTCGTGCTCGACCGACTCGTAGCTGTAACCCGGCGAGACGAGCATCCCGTCCACACCGAGCTCCTCGACGAACTCGCACAGCTCCTCGACCTCCTCGATGTCGGTCTCCTTGAAGACCGTCGTGTTCGTCATGACGTGGTAGCCGCGCCGCTTGGCCTCGCGGAGCATCTCGACCGCCTTGTCGAAGACACCCTCGCGCGCGCAGACGTGGTCGTGCGTCTCGCGCATTCCGTCGAGATGGATGTTGATCGTCAGTCTCTTGTGCGGCGGGATCACGTCGAAGACCTTGCGGTCGAGCAACAGCGCGTTGGTGCACAGATAGATGTGACGCTTGCGGTCGATGATCCCCTGGATCAGCTGCGGAAGCTCGGGGTAGATCGTCGGCTCGCCACCGCACAGCGAGACCGCCGGCGCTCCACTATCGTCCACCGCCTGGAGACAGGTCTCGAGAGGCAGGCGATCCTCGATCTTTCCGGTGTAGCGCTCGGTCGAGCACCCGAGACAGGCGAGGTTGCAGGTGTACAACGGCTCGAGCATCAGGACGAACGGATAACGCCGGTTGCGCTTGGCTGCGTGGCGCACCTGGTGCTTGATCATGTCGGTGGTGATGTGAAGGGGAAATCTCACCTCAGTGCTCCGTCACGGCCGTCCGCGCGAGTGCGCCGGTCTTCGCTTCCCGCCCGCGTGCGTACACGGCGAGTGCCTGTAGCGGGAAGTAGATCGCGTAAAGGTGGTACCGAAGATAAAACACGCTCGGGAACCCCGTGCCCGTCCAGTACTCGTCGTGCCACGCGCCGTCCGGCAGCTGGACGCTCAGCAGATACTCGACGCCACGGCGCACGCTGTCGGAGTCGAAGTCGTTCGTGGCAAAGAGGCCCATGAGGGCCCATGCGGTTTGCGCCGCGGTGCTCGGCCCTTGTCCCTTGGTCGCCGGATCGTCGTAGGACTGCGGCAGCTCGCCCCACCCGCCGTCGGCGTTCTGCTTCTCGCGAAGCCACGCCGCGCCCCTCTGCAGACGCGGGTCGTCAGCATCGACACCGCAGCTTCGGAGTCCGCGCAGCGCCAGCCAGGTTCCGTAGATGTAGTTGCAGCCCCACCGGCCGTACCACGTCCCGTCCTGTTCCTGTTTGCGGAACAGGAAGTCCATCCCGCGCTGGACGGCCGGGTGCTCCGGGGAGAACCCGAGGATCCGCAGCGTCTCGAGCACGCGCGCGGTGATGTCCTCACAGCTCGGATCGATCATCGCGTTGTGGTCTGCGAACGGGACGTGCGTCAGGATCTGCATATCGCAGTCGCGGTCGAACGCTCCCCAACCGCCGTCGCGGTTTTGCATGGCGAGGATCCAGTCGAGCGCACGCTCCATCGCCGCGAGACGCCGCGCGTCGTCGGCCGGGTCGGGGAAGCTCAGCCGCGACAGCCCGTTCAACACCTCGGCGGTGTCGTCGCAGTCGGGGTAGAACTCGTTGGCGTACTCGAAATACCACCCGCCCGCTTTCACTCCCGGGACCTTGACCTCCCAGTCGCCGCTGTCGCGGACCTCCTTGCCGAGAAGCCAAGACGCCGACTTGAGCAGGGCCGCCCGGTCCTCGGGAGCGTCGGCCTCGAGCAGCGCGGTGACGGCCAGCGCGGTGTCCCAGACCGGTGAGAAGCACGGCTGGACACGCAGCGTTTCGTCTTCTTCGATGGTGAGCCGCTCGAGCTCCTCGATCTGGGATTGCACCGTGGGGTGTCCGACCGGGTATCCCAACGCCCGTAGCGCGAAGATCGTGTTGATGATCGGCGGGAAGATCGCGCCGAGTCCGTCGCTCTTCTCGAGACGGTTGAGGATCCAGGCCTCGGCACGCTCGAGTGCCTTGGCGCGCAGCGGTTTGGCCGGGAGCTTCTCCACGACCTTGAGCGACCGGTCGAGACCGTGGAAGACCGTTTTCCAAAGCGTCTTGAACGAGATTAGATTGTCGCCGAGACCGTTGACGCCGGAATGCACGAAGAGCTCGCGGATGTTGGCCCTCGCGGGGATCGCGCAGGACGGCTTGAGCGCCCAGATGATGCTCAACGGCACGACGATCGCGCGCGACCACGACGACATCTCGTAGATGTTGAAGATGAACTGTTTGGGGAGCAGGATCATCTCGGGAGGGACCGCGGGGCAGCGGCTCCAGTCGTACTGTCCGAAGATGGCGAGATAGGTCTTGGTGAACGAGTTCGTCGCCTCGACCCCACCCAGCTCGATGATCTTCTTCCGCGCTCGAACCATATGCGGCGCCGAAGGGGAGTCGCCCATGATCTTCAGGACGAAATACGCCTTGACCGACGCGCTGGCCTCGGCGGGGCCGCCGGGATAGATCGACCACCCGCCCTCGTCGAGTTGTTCGCGTCGCAGGGACTCGGCGGCCTTGCGGATACGGGGTTCGTCACCGCGCCCGAGAAAGACCATCGTCAGGACGTATTCGGACTCGAGGATCGTGTCGCCCTCGAGCTCGCCGCACCAGTGACCGTCCTCACGCTGGATCGACATCATGTAGGACCGCGCAGTCGCGAGCGCCCGCTGGGCCCGCTCGGTCAGCGGTGTCGGCGGTGGCGGATCAACTGCAAAACGACCTTCGACTCTGGCCCGCATCGACTATCACTCCCACCAGTCAGCCCGGAACGTCCTAAGTCTAGATAGCGATATTAGTTTGTGCCACCGGATTATTCCTGCGCCAACGGGGAACGAACAATTGCGGTAACGCGCGGCCGTCGCCAGGATAATTATTGCAAAAACTCGAAGACTCGACGCCCGAATTGACCCCGGTTGCAACGCGGGCGAGAATGCGCGACCATGACCGGGTTCCGCCCGACGACCAGAGGAAGACCATGAACGAACGAATCCGTGAAATCCTGTCGTACTACCCCAGCGAGAACCCGGGCGTGCTGACCAGCCTCGCCCGCATGCTCAACCACGGGACCCTTGCCGGAACCGGCAAGCTGGTGATTCTCCCGGTGGACCAGGGCTTCGAGCACGGGCCGGCGCGCTCTTTCGCGCCGAACCCGGCCGGGTACAACCCGTTGTACCACTTCGAGTTGGCCATCGAGGCGGGCTGCAATGCCTACGCCGCGCCGCTCGGGGCGCTCGAGGCGGGCGCTGCCGCTTTCGCCGGGGCCGTCCCGCTGATCCTCAAGCTCAACAACCATGAGTCGCTGCACAAGGACACCGATCCGATCTCGGTCCAGACCGGGAGCATCGATCACGCGCTGCGGCTCGGTTGTGCGGCCATCGGCTACACGATCTACCCGGGCTCGGTGCACGCCGGGCAGATGTACGAGCAGCTCCAGCAGCTCATCGAGGATGCCAAGTCGGCCGGCCTCGCGGTCGTGGTGTGGTCGTACCCTCGCGGTGAGCATCTCTCGAAGGCGGGCGAGACGGCCATCGACGTCGTGGCCTACGCGGCGCAGCTTGCCGCCCAGCTCGGAGCCAACATCATCAAGGTCAAGCTGCCGAGTGACCACATCGAGCAGGACGCGGCACGCAAGGTCTACGAGGCCGAGCAGGTGCCGATCGAAACGCTGACCAATCGCGTTCGCCACGTCGTGCAGTCCGCCTTCGACGGCCGGAGGATCGTGATCTTCTCCGGTGGCGGGAAGGCGTCCGACGAGGCCGTGTTCGAGCAGATCAAGGCGATCCGCGAGGGTGGCGGATTCGGGTCGATCATCGGTCGGAACTCGTTCCAGCGGAATCGCGGCGAGGCCCTGAAGTTCCTGGCCACCGTCATGGACATTTACAAGGGTGCGGACGTCCCGGCGACCGCGTAGTCGGCAGGGCTAGGGCGTCCCGAGTTCCTTGAGTACGAAAGAATCGCCCAGCTTGGCGCGGTCGGCCTCGATCTTTTCGACGATCAGATCGCGGCGTTTGAGCATCGTCTTGAGCTGGCTCCCCGAGACCGTTCCCTTCAGCAAAGGTTTGAGCTCTTCGACGTCGAGCGCCTTGATCTTCTCGTAGAGCTCGGGGGTCAGCATCGCCGGTTGCTTGACGAACTTTTCCTCGAGATTCTTGTCCGTGCGGAACGACCGCGTGTGGTCGATCAAAAAGATCCGCCAGTCGTCTTCTCGGATGAGGACGTTGCCGAGGTTGCGGTCGTCGTTGTGGATCAACGCGTCGAAGACGTCCATGATCCCTTCCTGGAGCTGGAAGTCGAGCGTGTCCGGTGGCTGTAGGTTCCGTTCCCGACGCTCGGCCTCGGTGATGCAACCGGCGACCCACTCGGTCAGACCGCCCATCTGACCCTTGACGCGCCGGAAGACCGTCACGGGAACCCGGTACATCTCGAGGTGCCGGTCGAGAAGATAGGCCGCGCGATCGTAGTGGTACTTGTCCGTGAAGTTCATCACGACGGTGCCGTCCTCGAACCGAGTCACCCCGCTCCTCTCGAAGTTGACTGACTTGAACGCGGCCTTGCGGGTCTCGCCGTTCATCTGCAGGGTCACCTTGAGCGGTCTGGTCGTCCCTTCTCCGATAGCCACGACGTCGACGATCTCAGCCTCGAGCAGGAAGCGCTCGACGTCGGCGTCGCTCTCGCCGCTGGCACGGGGGTAGCCGGACGTCGCCGCCTCGGGCGGCGGATGACCATTCCGGACCCCGGTGACGACGGCGGTTCCGGTCGCGGAAACCAGCACCTCCGTATCGTCCGGGTAGACCGCGCGCACGCCGCCCTCCGCGATCTCGAGCGCCGAGGCATGCCCGCCGTAGTACGGTCCGATTCCGGTGTCAGCCATGAGGACACGACCGTCAAAGCGGGCGACGATCCGGCCCGTCTCGGTCGGCGTGTGTGCGATCGCGATACGCTCAGCGTCGAGCGTGTCCAGAGTCTGTTCGAGTCGCTCGAGGTAGAGATCCTCATCCGCCGTCGCGAGGTCGCGGTTCCACAGCGGCCCCCTCGGGCTGAAGAACAGCGAGCCGCGGAGATCGAGGAACCGTTTGACCTTCGCGGCGAGCTTCTTGTTCTTCTTGCCCTCGGAGGTTGCCTGCCACCGCAAGTACCACGACTCGGCGGTCAGAAAAGAATCCCCGAACTGTGCGAGCGGGCTGAAGACTCCTCCTTTGGCCAGCTCCGAGCGCAAGGACAGGTATTCGCGGATCTCGCGGACCACCTCTTCGTTGACGGCTTCGAGCCCGAACTTCGCCATCTCGGGCGTGACCCCTCCGTGCACATAAAGCGTGTCGCCGATCTTCAACACCGACGGCTGTCGCAGCAGCCACGCGCCGTACCGCCCGTGCGGAGAGAACGCCATCCGATGCGCAAACCAACCGGGAGGGTAGGCCTCGCTGAACGCGGCCTCGGCGGTCTCGCCGTCGCCGTGCCATTCGATGAACTGCGCGAGGCCCTGTCCGCGTTGCTCGGCCGTCTCTTCGTCGGCGAACGCGGCGTACTCCTCGGGCGCGACGTATCGCAGGTCGCCCGTGATGTTCATCACCTCGTGGTTGCCCAAAACGAAGTGGATCCGGTCGGGCGCCTGTTTTTGGAGGTTCATGAAGACCTCGAGGATGTCGCGCGAGCGCGGCCCGCGATCGACGACATCGCCGAGCTGGACCAGACACGCGTTTCCGCCGGCCCAATCGAGCTGATCGTCGACGAGCTCCGTCTTCGCGAGCATCTCGACGAAGTTGTCGTAGCCGCCGTGGAGATCCCCCATCGACACCACGCGCTCGCAGACCGCCGCGTACGAGGCGGCGGTAAGGACCAGTGCCGCAACAAGCGCCAGGATGTTCCGGACCGTTCGGTGGCTCATGACCTCTCCGTCAGACGGATTCCGCCGGCTCGGCCGCCGTGGCAGGCTCGCCCTCGATGCTCCAGGGCCCCGAGCCGCGTGCGGCGACGAAGAGAAAGACGAACGCGTAGAGAGCCGCCAGCTCACCGCCGTTCTGGATGGGAAGAAGCCCCTGCGGTTGGTGCACCAGGAAGTACGCGACGGCCATCGTCCCGCTCGAGATGAACGCGGCGGAGCGAGTGAACAACCCGACGCAGATCAGGGTGCCGCCGACGAGCTCGATCGTCGCGGCCGTGTAGAACATCGCCGGGGGCATCATGCCGGGTTCCCCGAACCACTTCATCATGCCGTGGCTCGCGAACATGTAACCGGCGACGATGCGCATCAATGCGTAGATACGGTGTGTGTTGGCTGCAAGAAACGATCCCATGCGTCCATCCTCCGTCCCCACCATTGTACAAGGGGACATGCCTTTGTTGCCGATTTGGTGCCACACCTCCCCTTGCGGTCAGGGCGAGGGCTGGCGCTACGAACGGGAGGTCTGGCACCAAACGCGCAACAAAGGCATGTCCCCGAGCCCCTATTTTGTTGTGGTAGCGCCGTGGCGGGCGGCGGCGACGGCGGCAGCGAACACCCCGCTGAATACACCGACAACAGCGATTGCGATCGGTGCGATCAAGTCGGCTGCTGCCGCGGGCTGCATCAACGAAGCAAACGCTCCGTAAAGATCGAACCCGATCTCGGGTTGCGCCGATCGGATCTCGAGGGCCTCGAGCGTTGTCGCAAAAAAGGTCGCGACCGCCGTGCCGGCCAGAAAGCCGACAAGACCGCGGCTCGCCAGACCGCCCGCGGTCAGCGGCTCGCGGAACTTGGGTGGCTCCACGGTGAACTCGGGATCCCGCACGCTGGGAGGACAGAACCGCGCGAGCAGGACCATGCCCGGGACCCCGGCGATCATCGTTCCCCAGAAAAACCACGTCCAACCAATGGCGTAAACCGTGAATCCGGCAACGGGTCCGGCGAAGATGCGTGGCAGGGCGAACAGGCTCGAAAACAACGCGTACTGCGTGGCCGAGAATCGCTTCTTGGTCATCCGCAGCAGCAACACCGAGAACGCGCCCATCCCGAGACCGGTCGTAAAGGTCTCGAATCCCATTGCGGAGAACATCAACGGCCGGTTGATGTCGGTCTGCGCGACGAGGACGTATCCGATGTTCGAGAAGATCTGGAGAAAGCCGAAGATCCACAAGCCGCGCCCGAGCCCGATGTAGTTCGTGAGCACGCCGCCGAGAAAGGTGCCGACAAACGTTGAGAACCACCCCACCGTTCCTAGCGCGATACCCCGATCGAAGCTGGTGTAACCCATGTCCACGAGAAACGGACGCAACAGCGACTGCGCGAGGTTGTCACCGAGCTTGTAGAGAACGACGAACGCGAGGATCTCGACCGCGCGATGCCGCCCGAGCAGCTCGAGAAACGGAAGCCATACGGCGTCCTTGAGCGTGCGCGGCGGGATCGGTTTGTCCTCGGGCTCGGGCGCGAGCCAGGTGATGATCAGCATCGGCACGTACAGGAGCGCCAGCCCGACGTTGACGAGCGGCCAACCCTGGCTCCCCGCGAGCGTGATCGCGGCCGCGCCCGCGACGTACATCGCCGCGCGGTAGACACCCGTTCGCAGACCGACGGCGATTCCCTGCTCGTCCTTTCGCAGGACATCCACCGCGTACGCATCGATCGCGATGTCTTGTGTGGCCGAGGCGAACGCGATCGCCAGCGTGAGCGCGAGCACGACCCACGGGGAATCGGGATGATCTCCCACCCCCGCCAGCATCAACGTCAGGACGAGAAGCCCGATCTGCGCGATGGCCGCCCAACCTCGACGACGCCCTAGAAACGCCGGGGTGTAACGGTCCATCAACGGCGACCACAGGATCTTGAACGTCCACGGCGCCTGGGCCAGCGTGAACAGCCCGACGATCCGGATGTCGACGCCGGTGTCGCGCATCCAGTCGGGGATCGCGATCCACACCAATCCCAGAGGTAGCCCCGACGAAAACGACAGCAGCGAGACGGACAGCGTCCGCCAGGACCCTATCGCCTTGAAAAAGTTGCTCTGGGTTGGATCAGACGGTTTCGGCGAGCTCACACATCAACTCGATGTCGCGGCGAGCGGCCATTCTATACCGCGCCGGTGTGCGGGGAGCTCGGCTTCAGGTGAGGGCCTCGCGAACGGCCGCCAGGGCCGCCGCATCGTCACGAAACCACAGACGGAAGCACGGCACGCGGGACGTCACGCGCTCTGCGGCCGCGATCACATCGGCGGTGTCGGAGGACTCCTCGCCAAGCAGTCGCTCGGCGAGCTCCGCGGCGGCCGCCTCGGCCCCGACCCGCACCGCGCAGTTGTGCGTGGATTGCTGAAGAAAGAAGACCGCCGCCAGGGGAGCCCCGCACTCCGAGATCGGGTCGTCATGCGAGCGTGCGGGTTCCTCGGAGACGGACGGCGTTCCCTTGTGGAGATGGATGAAGGCCTGGTCGTCGCTCAGGACCCGGAC
>JBFJTV010000047.1:0-11237 GCA_041625075.1 Candidatus Polarisedimenticolaceae bacterium
CCGGTCGGCGTGGAGGATCTCCGCGAGAGCGGTGTGCTGGAGCCAACCACGGGACGGGCCTGGGAGCGCACCCTCAAGACCCTCATGAACCGCAAGGAAACGCTCGAGGGCCTCGCGGTGGCCTCCGACATCCGGATCGAGGCCTATCTCCTGGCCCGACCCGCCGGAGGGGAGGGCCAAAGCCGCGAGATCGTCGCGCTGGGTGCCGCCGAGGGTGAAGAACCGCGGGCGCTTCTGAGGATTCTGGTGCATCATTTCTGCGGGCGGGAATCGTCGGCGGTGACGATCCCGAAGGTCTCGCCGGCCGAGATCGGCTTCGACGAGCTCGAGCGCGGCGGCTTTCGGAAGACGCGGGACTGGGTCGCCTACACTCGTCGTGCGACACCGGCGTGAGGTTTGCGGGAGACGGTGGGGCAGTGAAGAGCTATTTCGACATTGCGGGGGACGGTGGCTCCGACGTCGCGGGCCAGGTCGCCGAGCAACGCTCGAAGATCGCGCGAAACTTGTCCGGGGTCCGTCACCTCGTGGCGATCGGCTCCGGAAAGGGCGGGGTCGGCAAGAGCACCCTCACGATGCAGCTCGCACAGGCGATGGCCCGGGGCGAGCGCCGCGTGGCAATTCTCGATGCCGATCTCAACGGTCCGTCGCAGGCGCGTCTGGCTGGTCTCAGCGAGGTCCCGCCGGTCCCCGGCGAGCACGGTCTCGCCCTGCCGCACGGGCGTGAGGGAGTCGGGGTCGTCTCGATGGGCGCCGTCGTTCCCGAGACACGTGCCGTCGACTTCGATACCGTCGCGGTGGGTGAGTCGCACACGTGGCGCGCGACGCGCGAGTTCGCCGCCCTCTCCGATCTGCTCGCCACGGTCGAGTGGGGCGCGCTCGACGTCCTGTTCGTCGATCTTCCACCCGGGGCGGAACGCGTCGTGCAGTACGCGGAGTTCCTGGGATCGGGTACGGCCTTCATCCTCGTGACCCTGCCGTCCGACCTCGCGCGTGGCGTGGTGTCGAGATCGATCGACGCGCTCCGCAAGACGTCCTCGAACGTGCTCGGCTATGTCGAGAACATGAGCGGGTACTACTGTGCCGGCTGCGACGAGCTCAAGCCGCTCTTTCCCGGCGCCAACGACGTCGACTTCACGTTACCCTTGCTCGGCACCATTCCCTTCGACCCCGATCTCGCGGCACGTTGCGACCGCGGTGAGACGCTTCCCGAGGATTCGGCGAGCCCGACCGCGCGCGCAATTCGCGAGATCGCGGCGCGGGTGATGGAACGGTTGGAGAGCGCGCCATGAAATTCCTGTGCGTGCAGTGCGACGAGCCGATGAAGCTCGCGGAGACCGCGCCACCCGACCGCGGATCGATCGGGATGGTCTACGCCTGCCCGAGCTGCGCGAACCGGATCGCGATGCTGACCAACCCGTACGAGACGCAGGTGGTGCGCTCGCTCGGCGTCAAGATAGGCCCCGGCGAGAAGGAGACCGGCGACCTCTCGGGTTGCCCGTTTTCCGAGATGGTCGAGGAGATGACGGCGGAGCCGCAGACGGCGGAGACCTTCGCCTGGACACCGGAAGCCGAGAAGCGGCTCGAAAACGTCCCGGAGTTCGTCCGGCCGATGGCGCGCACCGGGATCGAGAAGTTCGCGCGGGATCGGGGCTATCCTCGAGTGGACGAGAATGTCCTCGATCAGGCGAAGGACTTCTTCGGGATGTAAGGCGCAACGCCCGTGAACCCCTCCGGCTTCGAGCGACCCTACGTCATCTCGTGGAACCTGACCTACCGCTGCAATCTGGCGTGCGAGCACTGCTATCTGGATGCCGGCGGGACGCCGCTCGTCGTCGACGACGCATTCGCCGACCGTAGCGAGCTGACGACCGAGCAGTGCTCCCGAGTGATCGACGACATCGTCGATTTCGCGCCCGAGAGTCTCGTGATCCTGACCGGCGGGGAGCCGCTCCTTCGCCGGGACATTCTCGAGATCATCCGCTACGCGGCGCGCCGCGATCTGTGGGTCGTGGTCGGGACGAACGGCGTCAGGATCTCCCCGAATCTCGCCCGCGTCCTGATCGACGAGGGTGTGCGGGGGATGGCGCTGTCGCTCGACGCGCTCGACCCCGGGCGGCACGACTCGTTTCGGAGGGTCGCGGGCGCCTGGCGCAACACCGTGGACGGCGCGAAGATCCTGCACGACGCCGGTCTGCATTTCATCGTCCAGACCACGGTCGGGAAGCACAACGTGGGCGAGCTCGCCGAGATCGCCGACTTCGCCCACGACGAGTTGGGCGCCAAGGTGTGGAACCTGTACTTCCTCGTCCCCACCGGGAGAGGGGAGTTCGTCTCCGACATGAGCCCGGCCGAGTACGACGGCGTCCTCGCGCGGCTCCGAGAGATCCAGGCCAAGTACGCCAATCGAATGATGGTCAACGCCAAGTGCGCCCCGCACTACGTCAAGACGCTCTTCGCGCACGATCCGGAGTCGCCGTTCCTGAAGACGTACGCCGGCGGTGCGGGAGGGTGTCCCGCGGGAACCCACTACATGGGGATCCGCCCGAACGGCGACGTCACGCCCTGTCCGTACCTTCCGCAGTTCGGAGGCAACCTGCGACGCGCTCGTCTCGGTGAGATCTGGGAAGGCTCCGACCTGTTCGTCCGCATACGGGAGCGCGGGAAGCTGGGCGACCGCTGTGGCGCTTGCGAGTTCAACACGACCTGCGGGGGCTGTCGCGCCCGGGCCTTCGGGATGACCGGTGATCTGATGGCCGAGGACCCGCTGTGCACGCACGAGCCCGGGACGTTCCCGCAGGCCGTCGCCCTCGCCGGACCCAGGGTGCGCTACGGCCAGCCCGAGACGACCGAGCTCACGTGGGAGCCCGAGGCGCGCGAGCGTCTCAAGCAGGTGCCCGCCTTTGTACGCGGGATGGTGACCCGGTCGGTCGAATCGTACTGCCGCAGGAAGGGCGTGCCCACGGTGACTCGCGCGGTTCTGGACGAGATCCGCTCGCGTATGCCGACGCCGAAGATCTTCGCGCGAAAGCCCAGACCCTGACCCCGCGACCCTGTCCGGCTTGCTCCAAAATGGAGAGTGTCCCTATGTTTCGGGTATGCGGATCAACGTCAGGGCGAACCTCGGTCACGGTTGCCTGATCGCCTTTCTGCTCCCGTTCTGCGCCGTCGGTGTCGTCACCGGGGTCCTAGCGGTTCAGCGGGCACTCCAAGGGCGCTGGGGCGAGGCCGGTTTTCTCGGCATCTTCGCGATCGTCTTCGGCGGAGTGGGCTTCGGGCTGATCGCGGCGTCGTTCTACGGAAGACGTCTGGCCCGAGAGCTCGAGCAACGCAAGGCGGACTTTCCCGACCAGCCGTGGATGTGGCGACCCGACTGGGCCACCGGCACGATCCGGGGGGGCAACCGCGGGGCGATGCTCGGGTCCGCGATCTTCGCCACGCTGTGGAATCGGGCCTCAGGATCGGGATGCAGTCGGGGGCCACCCCGTACTACGACATCGTCGTGACGGCCTACGGCAGCTCAACCGTCGCCGCGCGCAGCCTCCGCAACAAGAACGAGGCGGAATGGCTCGCGGCCAAAATAGCCCTTGCCCTTGGGATTGCCGAGCAGGACCGGGAAGATTCTCACCTCTCGGTCGACCAGCGACCGCGCCCGAATTCCACGACCCTTCCGGGCGATATGTCCGTATAATTCCGGACGGATTCTCGGGGGGAGGGTCTCTTTGTTCAGAGCCACGATCGCTTCTGCGGCCGTCGCGGTGTCTCTAGGTGTAGCCTCGGCCCAGGAGCCGTTCACCGAGGAGGCGCTCCTCCGCGGCATCGACTACACGACCGGGAACCCCGTGGGCTTCGGCGCGGGGGTCGCGTTCGCCGATCTCGACAACGACGGCGATCCCGACGTCGTCGTGCTGGGGCGCGAAACGTCCGGACAGGTCGGGGTTTACGAGAACGACGGCACCGGTTTCTTCACGGACCACACTGCCACGAGCGGGATCTCGCCTCTTCCCGAGGCATCCGGCGTGACGGCCGCGGACTACGACGGTGACGGCGATCGCGATCTGTACATCTCGTGTTACCGCTCCACGAACATGCTGCTGCGAAACGACGGCGGGTTTCAGTTCACGAACAGAACCATCGATTCGGGGACCGGCGACCCCGGGGCCGGCGAGGGCTGCGCCTGGGCCGACTACGACGGTGACGGCTGGCTCGATCTCTACCTCGGCAACCGCACCGACGAGATGTCTCCCGAGCCCAACCGTTTTTATCGCAACCTCGGAAACGGCACGTTTCAGGACGTGGCGGCCGACCTCGGTGTCGATCGCGGCGACGACCTGACCTTTCACGTCAACTTCTTCGACTACGATCGCAACGGCACGCCCGACCTGTACCTCTGCACGGACAAGGGACGCACCTGCTCGCCTTTCATCAACCACCTGTTCCGCAACGACGGCGGTACGTTCGTCGACGTCACGGTGCCCACGAACACCGAGGCCTGCGTCGACTGCATGGGAACCGGCGTGGGTGACATCGACGGCAACGGCTTCCAGGACCTGTACTGCACCAATCTCTACGATCCCAGTGTCTTGCTGATGAACCAGGATGCGACGACCTTCGTCGAGTCCGCGGCGGTCGCGGGAGTGGGATCGGGCGCCATCGGCTGGGGGAACATCTTCTTCGATTTTGACAACGACACCCATCTCGACATCTACGTCAACAATCTCGACGCTCCCGATCGGCTGTACGAGAACGACGGCGTCTGGCCCTGCACCGATATCGCCGAGACGGTCGGTCTCGGTGGGATGAGCACCAACTACGTTGTGAGCGCCGCCGACATCGACGACGACGGTGACCTCGATCTGCTGGTCTCGGGCGCCAACGACCGTGTCCGTCTGTTCATCAACCACGAGGGTGACAACCGTAACTGGATCAAGATCAAGCTCCTCGGCGTCGCGCCCAACACCCACGCCGTGGGCGCCCTGATCGAGACCGTCGTCGGTGCGCAGACCCAGATGCGCGAGGTTTTCTCGGGGATCGGGTTCAAATCGGACTGGCCTTCCGTCCAGCACTTCGGGATGGACGACGCGACGGTCGTGGATGAGATCCGAATCACCTGGCCCGACGGGACCCAGGGAAGCTACTACGGCGACGCGGTCAACCAGACGCTCGTCTTCGACCAGCGCGACGTCGACTTCGACCGTGTGATCGGTCCCGACGATAACTGCCCGACAGTGGCGAACACCGATCAGAACAACCTCGACGACGACGTTGCCGGGGACGCCTGCGACTGCGCGCAGAACGATGACACGCGGTGGAACGCCCCCAGCGAGGTGCGTGACCTCCAGCTGCAGCACGACGTCTCGCAGAACCTGACGACGCTGAGTTGGACGGCGCCCGATGACCCCGGCGCGACGACCGTGTGGTACGACGTTCTCAAGTCGGCCGATCCGACCGCATTCGGCTCCGGGGAGTGCGTGGAATCGGACGACGGAACCGATACGCAAGCGACCGACTCGGAGATTCCCGGCCCGTCGGGTCTGTACTACGTCGTCAGGGCCGAGAACGCCTGCCCGGATGGGGCCGGGTCGTTGGGCACCGGCTCGAACGGCGCCGAGCGCGACGGGATCACCTGCCCCTAGAGCTCCTCCCGCTCACAGCGACTACGGACAGGAGTTCACGGCGGCGTTGATCTCGGCGTCGCGGTCGAGCGCGTCTCCCCCTGTGGTCCACCCGCCGATCTCGTTGCAGCTCAGCGCGAGCGCGCGGCCGCGGGCGAGGTAGTACAGGTTCCTTGTCGCCGGCAACTCGGTGTCGATCGCGTGGTCGGTCGAGACGCCGTCGAGCACGCAGGCCTCGACGGTCCCGTCGTAACCGCCCGTCGAGAGCAGCGCATCGAGATTCCCCCGGATCACGTCCACGAACTGCTCGGTCGGCCACGAGATCGTCTGGCGGTCGGCTTCGAGCCGGATCGATTCCACCATCGGCTCGTCGGCGCCCTTGAAGGCGACGGAGGAAGGGCAATCCACCACGACCGTGTGGACCGCAGCTCCCAGGCACACGGTGGGGGCCGACGAGCACCGCACGTTGACGCCGTAGGGTGTCGTCGTTGTCGGGGCGGTCACGAAGAACGGGTTGTCGGTCCAGTCGCGCAGCAGGATGTCGGCCGCGTCGCCGAGCACGCCGTTGGCGTTGCCGTCGATCCAGAACTGGAACTGCAGGATGCCGTCGGTGCAGCTGTCGGCGAAGGACGCCTCGGCCGACAGCTCGGTGACCTGGCCGGGAGCGACGAGCGCGAGAGGATCCGCGGTCAGGGCGGGGGAGAGCGTCGAGCAGCCCGGGCCGCACGGCGGCAGCCCCGAATTGTCCTTGGTGTCGATCGTCAGCACGGCCGGTGTCGCTACGGTGTCCGTCACGATGAGGTCGTCGATGTACCATCCGTCGTCGTCGTCGGAGTTCGAATCGGTGATGTTCGCTGACAACATCGTGACCGCGGTTCCGATCTCGATCGTAGTCGTGAGAAAGCGCACGAAGATCCGGCGGCCGACGTATGGCGCCAGGTTGAACCGGGTCTCGACCCAGGTTCCCCGGTTGATGCTTCCCGGGCCGGCCGCGCCGTCGCTCGCAAACCAGATGTCGGTGGGGTTGTAGGTGTTGCGGTAGTCGCTGTCACCCTGCATCCCGTAGACCAGCGCGGGAAAACACGTCGACGACGGTCCGTATCTCCGGTTCGGGTCCGCCGGATCGAAGTAGTCGTCCTCGGTATTGCCGTCGTCGGTCGGGTCGAACTTGCAGTTGATGTATCGAGGGGTTCCCTGAGAGTCGTAAGCATTGAAGTAGGGATCGATCTTGATCCAGTCTCCGACC
Source organism: Candidatus Polarisedimenticolaceae bacterium (assembly GCA_041625075.1). Lineage (GTDB taxonomy): Bacteria > Acidobacteriota > Polarisedimenticolia > Polarisedimenticolales > Polarisedimenticolaceae > JBFJTV01. The sequence goes on from JBFJTV010000047.1 coordinate 6,859, forward strand.
GGATTGCCGGCGTCGTCGGCGAACTGGATGTGAACGACACCCCGGTTCACCGCCTCCGGAACCGGAAAACCGCCGTCCCAGTACAGCGAGACCTGCTGCTTGAAGATGATCTCGGGGGCGGCACTCTCGAACCCCAGATTGATCGGTTGCGTCGTGCGAATCGCGTCGAGTTGTTTGAGGCGAGTCGTGTCGTCTTCCGGGAGGGTCTCGTGGACCCCCCAATGCAACGAGCGGTTGCCTCCAAACGCCCGGCCACCGTCCGGATCGTCGGTCGTGTGGATGTGCCAGTCGTAGCCGTTGTCGTCCATATCGAGGAATCCCAGGAAACAATCGTCGCAGTTGGGATTGTCGGGGCCCCCGTTGGGGTTGGGGCCGTCACAGTCGTTGTACTGGCAGCGGGCGCCGTCGGATTGTTGGAGCAGCTCCTCGCGAGTGGGCCCGGGAAGCTCGTCCATCGGCATCTCGGTGAACTGACTGCTCGCGATGTCCGGAACCTCGAAGCCTTCCGAGAACGTGGTCAAGGGGCCGCCGCCGGTCCCATCGAGGTCGAGCTGGAGGATCACGATCTCCTCCGTCAGGAGCGAGTCGAACTGCGTCGCCGACATCGTCACGGTAAAAGTCGCCGTGAACTGCTCGAAGAGGTCCGTCCGCTCGGCGTCGGCCGCGACCTTGAAGACGATTGGCTCGGCGGCCTCCTTGAGCTCGTCCACCGCGAGCTCGCCGACGGCGGCGAAGGGCTTGAGGACGCAGTCGATCTCCGGGTCGTCGGTGACGGCCCAGGCGACGACACGGTCAAGCGGCACACCGGTCTGGTTCCGGATCGTCAGGAACATCTCGAGCGTCTCGTTGGTGTCGGCAAAGCCGTCGCCGTCGCCAAAACCGGCCTGATTCGTCAGACGCGCGCCGGCAACCGTCACGCGTCCTCGTGTCGGAAAGACCGTCGAGGTGGCCTCGACCGTCCCGGCGACCGCCGGATCGGTGTCGTTGGGACAGACGTTCCCCGTGCCGTCGTCGCGGTCGGTGTACTGGATGCGGATCGTCGGGAAATCGCTTCCGATTCCGATCAGGAAAAGGACCCCGTCGATGTCGTAGGTCACGGAGGTCGTCACGGTGCCCGTGTAGACACCCGATGCGATCCGGTCGAGAACCAGAGCCTCGACATCCGTGGACTCGGAGGTCGCACGCGCAACGATATCCGGGATCCCGTTGCCGTTGCAGTCGTCGGTGCCGTCGAAGGCGCCGTCGAGATCGCAGTCGTTGAGATCGCCCGGGTTTGTCGAGTCGTAGGGCGTCGACTCCAGAATCGTGACGTCGACCGTGGTGCTCGTCTCGAAGATCCGGGTCTGATCGATCTCGATCGAGGCGCAGCTCCCCCCGCCCAGCAGCGGGTCGCACTCGGTCGTGTCCGGGACGAGCTCGACCTCGCTCCACGCCACGAACATGTCGTCGATGGCGATGCCGAAACCGATACCAGGCTGGGTCCCCGTCGTTCCCTCCTCGTTGAAAAGACCGATCGCGCCCTGGAACGAGTCGCCCGAGAGGCCGTAGATGTCCTCGAGCGTGAAGAACCGCACCGCCGGAGACGTCTCCGGTCGCTCCTCCTCCGATTCCGCGGCCACGAGCGGTAGAAAACCGCCCAGGAGCGCCAGGAGGATCGTCCCTCGGGCGGTTTTCGACACGGCGCCTCCTCTTCTGTTGCCTCCGTCGGTGAGAGAGTACCGCGAAACGGACTTTCCAGGTTTGAACCGAAGACAGACCTGCAGGCGCCCGGTCCGTGGCCGGGCCAATAATCCGGAGTGTCCCTATTTTTCAGGCCATGCGGGCCCAGCGGATCAAGGTCTTGAAGTTGGGCGGTTTGCCGTACATCAGGATGCCGATCCGGAAGACCTTGGCGGCGAACCACACCGCCGCGTAGACCGACAGGGCGCCGACCAGGATCGAGAGCCACACCTGCCACCATGGCGGCGGCGTCGACGACGTCATGCGCAGCAACATCACGAAGGTGTTCATCGGCGGGATAAAGCTCATCGTGACCGCGAAGACCGAGTTGGGATCGCGGCTGATCGGCATCCACAGAATCCAGGGGATCATCATCAGCAACATGACCGGTGTCATGAAGGTCTGGGCCTCGCGCATCTCGTTGACCGCAGCGCCGATCGCAGCCATCAACGACGCCACCACGAAGTAGGCGATGACGTAGAAGATGATCAGATAGAAGAACAGTGACACATCCAGAAACCCGGCCATGGCGAAAACGAACAACGCGGAAAGACCCATCCCGGCGTAGACGGCCAGGATCACGAAGCCGACCCACATCTGTCCGATGATTTTCCCCGTCATCAGCTGCATCGGCGTGACCGCGGACAACAAGATCTCCACGACACGACTCGATTTGTCCTCGATCGTCGTGGTCATAAGACCCTGCCCGCCGGTGAGCACCGAGACGAACAGCAACAGCATGAATCCCATCGGCAGCATGATGTTGAAGATCTCGCTCGTCTCCGTCTCGCCTTCCTTGGTGACCGTGGTCGAGCGAATGCGGCCGATCGAGATCAGCGCCTCGATCTCTTCGCGGTCGTGTCCGGCCTTTGCGACGCGGGCGTCCACGATCGCCTTCCGCAGACCGCCCTTGATCTCTCCCTCGATCCGATCGTCCAGTTTTTCCTTGACGAACAGATCGTATTTCCCGAACTCCTTCTGCTCTCCCGGCTTCACGACGGCATCGTTGTGGACCACCACGAGCGCGAGGCGGTCACCCGTGGTCGCATCGCCCGCGCGCAGAGGCTCCTTGGCCTCTTCGACGTCGGCGTAGGGATCGAGCGAGACGACGTCGAGCTTCGGAACCTGACCCAGGATCTCGTCGATCGCCTGCTGCATCGCCTCATTCCCGCCCACCGCGACCAACGGTTCGACTCCCTCGGGAATCTGCTCCTTGATGATCTCCTGGTAGTCGCTCCGTCGCTCGGCGATCGCGTCGGGTTGCAGATACGCTTTCAGCTCGTCGAAGACCTCGCCCGTCGGGTCGATGACCGCAATCTCTCCCTCGACGCCGCGGGGGGCTCTTTCGTGAAAGAGAAACTTGAATCCTGCGATCATGATCAGGATGATCAGAGGCGTAACGACGATCCCGATGATGAACCCCTTGGTCGCGACGGTGGAGAGAAACTCCCGTATCGCGACCTGCATGATCTTGTTCATGCCTTCGCCCCCGCCGAAGAACCCGCGCGAAGCGACGCGCGCATGCGCTCGACCTCCTGGGAGGTAGTCTCGTCGTCCCCGCACACGATTTGCACAAAGACGTCCTCGAGTGTCGGGCGGTGGAGCTCGACGCGGGCCGTCGGAACCGCGGTGACGATCTCTCGCATCGCCACCGACGGATCGGAGCCGTCCCCGAGGCTGATCTCGTACGCACCGTTGGACCGGGTGACGCTCCGGACGCCCGAAACACTGTTGAGGGAGTCCACGCCGGCGTCCGGGAACATGGGCTCGAACAGGATCGTTCGCGGGTCGAATCGATTCCGGATGCCTCCGAGCGAATCGTCGAGAACCTTCTCGCCGTCGTTGATCATCACGATGTGATCGCAGATCTGCTCGGCCTGGACCATGACGTGCGTGGAGAAGATGATCGTGGCGCCACGCTCGTGCTCCCCGAGGACGAGGTCGCGCAGCAGCCGCATGTTGACCGGATCCAGACCGCTGAAGGGCTCATCCAGGATCAGAAGATCCGGCTCGTGGATCACCGCCGAGATAAACTGGACCTTCTGTTGCATGCCCTTCGAAAGCTCCTCGCAGCGCTTGTTCTCGACCTCGGCGAGCGCCACTCGATCGAGCCACCACCGCACCTTCTCCCGGACGTCGGAGCCGGTGTAACCCTTGAGACGGGCGATGTAGGTCAGGAACGCACCGACCTTCATCTTCTTGTGGACTCCGCGCTCCTCGGGCAGGTACCCGATCCGGTCCTTGGCCTCGAGCGCGGAGCGGTGACCGAGCACGGAGAGCTCCCCGTGATCGGGGAAGACGATCGACATGATCATCCTGATCGTCGTGGTCTTCCCTGCTCCGTTGGGACCGATGAACCCATACAAGCCCCCGGAGGGGACGGTCAGGTCGAGATCCTTGACAGCCACCTTCGGGCCAAAGGTCTTGGTGACGCCCTTGACGACGATCGCGTCTGACATTGGTATTCCCCCGTAATCTTGAACCTACCACACGGACGCGACGGGGAACCAATCGCACCGCCACCGGCCCGATCGGCAGGGCTGGCGGCCCGCTGCGGAGGACGAACGGTTCGAGCGTTCCGCCCCGGGAAGCCGTCGCTGGACTCCGGGGCGGAACGTCGCGGGCAGTTACGGGTTGATCGTGACGTTGACCGTGTTGCC
>JBFJTV010000048.1:0-10904 GCA_041625075.1 Candidatus Polarisedimenticolaceae bacterium
CCCGTCTCGCCCAGGATCAGCACGGTCGCATTCGAGCGCGCGACCTTCTGGATCGTCTTGAACACTTCTTTCATCTGGGGGCTCTCCCCCACGATGCCCTCGAACCGCGGGATCAGGACCTCGCGGTCGTAGACCTGGAGCCGCGACACCAGCCGGCGATGCTCGAGGGCCCGCTCGACCTTGAGCTCGAGCTCCTCGAGGTCGAAAGGCTTGAGGACGTAATCGAACGCCCCCGCCTTCAACGCCTCGACCGCGGACTCGACCGTGCCGTAGGCGGTCATCACCAGCGCCATGGTGCTCTCGTTGAGCATCTTGCAGCGTTTGAGGATCTCGAGCCCACTCTTGCCGGGCATCTTGTAGTCGGTCACGACGAGATCGAAGATCTCTTCCTCGAGCTTCGAGGCCGCCTCGTCGCCGTTGGCGACTTGGGTCACCTGCCAGCCGCGGTCTTCGAAGGCGGTCGCGATGCCTTCCCTCAGGGTGGGTTCGTCTTCGGCAACCAGGATCTTCTTCATGAACGTTGAGCCCTCTCGATCAACGGGAGCCGCACCGTAAACTCCGCGCCCTCGCCCGGCGCGCTGCGCACGTCGATGAGACCGCGATGGCTGTCGATGATCTTCTTGGCCATCGCCAGCCCGACCCCCGAGCCGTGTTTCTTGGTGGTGAAGAAGGGGTAGAACAGCTTGTCGATGTGCTCTTCGGAGATCCCCTTCCCGGTATCGGAGACCCGGATTACGACGTACCGGTCGAATCCCTGCCAGGGGTCGGACGCGACGCCCTCGGGTTGGTAGGGAGTGGTGGCGGCATCCGGCGCGGCGGCGATCTCGGTCTCGATCGTCAGTTTGCCGCCCTCGGACATCGCCTCCATCGCGTTGAGAAAGAGGTTCTCGAAAACCTGTCGGATCTGCCCGCGGTCCATCAGGAACGGCGCGCCGGTCTCGGATGAGCGGCGCTCCACTTGGATGCTCTCCCGCCCCCAGCGCCCCTGAGCGACGCGCAGCGCGTCGTCGATAATCGGGTCGATCGGCGCGGGTGCGAGGGTCAACGACAGCGGCCGGACGAACTCGAGGCTCGACGTGATCGTGACGTTGAGCCGGCGGACCTCCTCGGTGATCTTCTTGAGCAGATCCTGCGCGGCCTCGCCGGGTCCCAGACGGCGCTTGAGCAACGAGCAGGAGACCTCGATCGAGGCCAGCGGGTTCCGGATCTCGTGGGCGAGGTTGGCCGCCATCTGGCCGAGCGCCGCGAGGCGGTTCTTGAGACGCTCCTGCTCTTCCTTGTGCTCGACGTGGGTCAGGTCCTTGAAGAAGATCGCCGCACCTGCCGGGGCGTGGTCTTCGCCGTCCACCATCGAGAGCGTGAAACCGATCGTCTTGCCTTTGTGCGAGCGACATCGAAGATCGATCTCGGCTCGGTTCGGCAGGGACGACATGTGGAACGACTCACGCAGGATCTGCGCGAGCTGCGGGTGGCCGGTGAGGGCCTGCTCGACGGGGACACCGATCTCCGGAAGCTCGTCGAGCTCGAGGATTTGCCGCGCGGGCTCGTTGACCATCACCAGCCTGGCCTCGGCGTCGACCGTCAGGATGCCGCAACGCATGCCCTTGATCAGCCGGCGATAGAACTCTCCCTCGGGGCTCGTCGCAGCCGCGTCGCCCCCGGAGGCGGCGTTACAGAATTTTAACAATTCTGCCAAGTCGGCACCTCTCTCCCTACCCATGAAATCTAGGTTCCGGAAGGGAGAAAGGCAAGCTGTTGAGGGACTGTAATCGCCTGGACGGCGAACAGTTTACGCGAAAAAGCTACAGAACTGTTGCACTCGCCGGGGCGAGGCTAGTTCTCGACCCCGACGAGGGAACCCGTGGACCAGGTGAGGGGTCCGGGCAACGGCTGCGGCGGGAGCTGATTGTCGTAGAGCTCCTCGTTGAGGAGCTGCACGGGCATGGTCCCGGCGTCGGTCACGCGGAAGGTCAGGTTGATCAGCGTCTGCGTGCCATTGACGTTGACGCCGCTGACGCTTCCGGTGCGCGACGCCGACACGACGATCGTGCCGTTGGCCTGGCCCGGGTCGGTCACCACGTAGTTCGGGGTGTTCCCCTGCTCGAGAATCGTCCCCGGGGACCAGCCCTCGAAGCTGGCGGCCCCCGCGTCGTAATCGAGCTCGAAGCTCGCCCCATAGACGTCGTCGGTGTCCGTGATCCGGACCCGAACCGTCACGACGTTGGCGTTGACCGAGCCCTGATCCATCGAGATCTCGTTGGGCCCCGTGGGGGTCGGCGAGGCGGAGTCAAAGCTTGCCGAGATCGTGCTTCCACCGCCGCCGCTGCGGTTGCTGGTGGGCGAACCGCCTCCGCACGCCACGACGACGACCATCGAAATCAAGAGAATCAGGGGGAGTGCGCGTTTCATCATCGACCCTCTCGGGGAATATGGTTGATTTCTCATCAGTTGCACGCCGAGGCGCTCCACCCGGAGCCGTTCCAGCACAGGCCGATGTTGATGGAGATGTACATCAAATCGTTGCCGTCGACCCAGCCGTCGCCGTCGAAGTCGTAGTCCGGGTCGTAGAGCCCGCCCGCGCCTTCCTGCGAGCCAAACCGTCGCGACAGCCACACCATGTCCTTACCGTCGACCCGGTCGCGGGTCGAGTTGTCGCTCTGGTTGACGTCGAACCGCGCCTCGTTGATCAGGACCTGGAAGGGCTGGGTCGTCTCGTCGAGACCGTCGGGGTTCTCCACGGTGAAGCTGACCGGGCCGATCTGGGCGGGCCGCACGCCGGCCGAAGTGGGCTCGACCGTGGCGACAGCCTGGATCTCGTTGCAGGAAACCACCGCCACCCCGGACAGAAAGACATTGGGATTGTCGTGAGTGAGCGTCGTCCCGGCCTGGAAGTTGGAGCCGTTCAGGCTGAGATTGAACGCGTTGTCGCCCTGGACCGCGCTCGGCGGGCTGGAGCTCGTGATCTCGGGCTGTCCCCAGCTGCCGACCTCGTTCGAGTACCCCGACGTCCCAGCGATATTCGAGGCCGTGACCGCGAAGTACAGGGTTTCGCAGTCGGGCAGTCCGTTGACGGTGGCGCGGGTCGTGTTCCCGACGCCCTGGGAGTTCGTGTAGGTGGTCGGGTTGGTTCCGTAGTGCACGGTGTAGCTCGTGGCGGTGTCGGACGGGTCCCATTCGAGCTCGATGCTCCCGGCCAGGGCGGCCGGGGCGAGCGCCAGCAGGGCCGCGGCGACCGTCAGTGAACCAACCAAGGTGCGCGATGCCATAAGTCGTCCTCCGTCGGGCCCATGGCCCGGCCCAGGGATCAACGCAACCCCTGTGCCAAGCGTTGCGGCGGGTGCCGCTGAGTGGCACCTCGCCAAGACATTGACCCGACGCGGGTTACCGAGGGGCCTCCGTCGGCGTTGTCGCGATCGCGTTGCCGGCTTTCCTTGATTCCTTACGCATGTGTAAGTCGGAACCGATCACGGTAATTCCTGCATCACCGAATCGCCGGCTTGCGCCCGCGGAGGGGAAAACGCGACGGTGCGCCGTCGTGTTCGAGGACACCCGACCTGCGACTCGACACGTTGACTCATTCTAACGGTTTTGAAATCGGCCGCCATTGCCGCGCCGCTGTGGCGGCGGGTTATCGCGGAATCGTGGTTTTTCGGGCGCTCGAGCGCCCCGCGACCGGCCCGGGACTCCACGCCACGATCCGGCTTTCGGGGATGCCGAAGGTCGGGAAGGGGCTGTATATTCCTGCCGATGAACATCCTGGGGATATCGGCCTTTTATCACGACAGCGCGGCCTGTCTCGTCCGCGACGGCGAGCTCGTGGCGGCCGCGCAGGAAGAACGCTTCACCCGCAAGAAGCACGATTACGGATTCCCGCAGCACGCGATCGACTACTGCCTGAGCGAGGTGGGGATCACGCCCGAAGACCTCGATTTCGTGGCGTTCTACGACAAGCCGCTCCTCAAGTTCGACCGTCTCATCGAGACCTACATCGGGTACGCCCCTGCGGGCTTCCGCTCGTTTTTGATGGCGATGCCGTTGTGGCTCCAACAGAAGCTCTACCTTCCGCGGGAGATGGACCGCGGTCTCAACCACCGCTACAAGGGACGCTACGTCTTCCCGGAGCACCACGAATCACACGCCGCGAGCGCCTTCTTCCCCTCGCCGTACGAAGAGGCCGCGATCCTCACCATCGACGGGGTCGGCGAGTGGGCGACGGCGAGCTACGGGATCGGGCGCGGGAACAAGATCGAGCTCTCTCACGAGCTGAGGTTCCCGCACTCGCTCGGGCTGCTGTACTCGGCCTTTACTTATTTCACCGGCTTCAAGGTGAACTCCGGCGAGTACAAGCTGATGGGGCTCGCACCCTACGGCACCCCGCGGTATCGCGACGTCATTCTCGACAAGCTCATCGACCTCAAGGAAGACGGCTCGTTCCGCATGGACATGTCGTACTTCAACTACTGCCAGGGGCTGACCATGACCGGCCCCAAAATGGACGGGCTGTTCGGCGGACCTCCCCGGCGGCCCGAGACCGAGCTGTCGCAGCGCGAGATGGACATCGCCGCGTCGATCCAGGCGGTCACCGAGGAGGTCATGCTGCGTATGACCCGGCACGTGCGCCGCGAGACGGGCGCACGCAACCTCGTGCTCGCGGGTGGTGTGGCGCTGAACTGCGTTGCCAACGGGCTCGTCCTGCGTGACGGGGCCTTTGACGACGTCTGGATCCAGCCCGCCGCCGGTGACGCGGGCGGGGCTCTCGGTGCTGCGCTGTTCGTGTGGCATCAGCTGCTGGACAACCCCCGGACCGTGGACAACCGCCACGATCTGCAGAAGGGGTCCCTGCTCGGACCGCGGTTCAGGGCGGACGAGATCCGCACCTTCCTCGACGGTGTGGGCGCCCGCTACCGGCACTTTGAAGACGAGGAGGCCCTGCTCGACCAGGTCGCCGAGCTGATCGCCGACGAGAAGGTCATCGGGCACGTTCAGGGTCGGATGGAATTCGGACCTCGCGCGCTGGGGTCGCGCTCGATCATCGGCGACGCGCGGTCGACGAAGATGCAGTCGGTGATGAACCTCAAGATCAAGTTCCGCGAGTCGTTCCGGCCGTTTGCGCCGAGCGTCCTGCGCGAGGACGTCGATCAGTGGTTCGTGATGGACGGGGAAACGGAAAGTCCGTACATGCTCCTCGTCGCGGACGTCCAGCCGTCGCATAGGCTCGAGGTCGAGAAGACCAACGGCGGCGGAGCCTGGATCGACCGCCTTCTCAAGGTGGTCCGATCGACCGTCCCGGCGATCACGCACGTGGACTTCTCGGCCCGCGTTCAGACGGTGGACAGCGAGCGCCACGGGCGGTACTACAAGCTTCTCAAGCGCTTCAAGGACAAGACAGGTTGCCCGGTCGTCGTGAACACGAGCTTCAACATCCGGGGCGAGCCGATCGTGTGCTCGGCCGAGGACGCCTACCGCTGCTTCATGGCGACGAACATGGACGTACTGGTGCTCGAGGACTTCGTGCTGTACAAGGAAGAGCAGCCCCAGGCGCAAAAGCACGAGGTCGACGATTACATTGCCAAATTCGAGCTGGACTAGAACGCGATGGCTTTGATTGCCGTTAACTGGAAACCCGACCTTCGCCAGCTTCGCTGGTTCGGGCTGTTCTGCATCATTGGCTTCGGCGGTGTCGGAACCTGGATCTTCTTCCAGCAGCACCTCTTCGGCATGCACATGGAAGAGACGACGGCGACGACCACCGCGAGGGTGCTGTGGGCGGTGGCCGGGGCGTGCGGACTGCTTGGTTTCTTGTGGCCCGCGGGGCTTCGCCCGGTCTACGTCATGTTGACGGCGATCAGCCTGCCCATCGGATTCGTGCTTTCCCACGTGCTCATGGCCGCGATCTATTACTTGATCCTGACGCCGGTGGGACTGTTTTTCCGGATCATCGGACGGGACCCGCTCGACAGAAAGCTCGATCGGTCCGCGACGTCTTACTGGGTGGCGCGCGAGCCCGTCAAGGATGTGGCACGGTATTACCGTCAATTTTAGGACGACATCATGAATGACTCGAAAGCCCAAGAATTCGAACGCGCCGGAAAGGCGCGGCGCGGCAGCATCGTGACCGAGTTCTGGGGCTTCCTGAGCCACAACAAGAAGTGGTGGTTGCTGCCCATCCTCGTGGTCATCCTCCTGGTGGGCCTGCTCGTGGTTCTCGGGAGCACCGGCGCGGCGCCCTTCATCTACACGCTCTTCTAGACCGCGGCCGCTCGTTCGCCGTGCCGTTACGTATGCGAGAGGGTGATCCATGCTCTCGGCGTTGCTGATCGGACTCGCCGTCCTGCTCGTGCTGGAGCTGGTCGCCCGGATCTTCTTCCCGGCGCCCAAGCTGCGCAAGGAACCGCAGGTCCAGATCATGCTCGACGCGCGGATGGGCTACCGCAACAAGCCCAACCAGGACGCGTTCGAGATGGACGCCCCGGTCCACATCAACGCGATGGGTTTTCGTGGGCCGGAGTTCGAGCCCGAGCGGCAACCCGGCAGCCTCAGGATCCTGGGGCTGGGGAACTCGATCACGTTCGGCTCGGGGCTGGCCGATCACGAGACCTGGATCGCCTATCTCGAGGGCCGTCTGAAGGCCGCCTACCCGGGAAGGGTGGCCGAAGTGATCAACGCCGCGATGGAGGGATTCACGATCCGGCAGTACGTGCCCTTTCTCGAGCGCGTGCTCCCCAAGGTCAAACCCGATGTCGTTCTCCTCGCCGCCGCCTTTCGGGACCTGCACTTCCACCCGCGGATGGGCCAGCTCGAGGGCAAGGTCGATCCCGAGGCGTGGAAGGCGATCAAGAAGAAGCTGGACGAGAGCAGTGTCAAGCTGGTCCACATCGACCAGGCGCCCTTCAAGGAGAAGCTGATCCGGTGGACCAAGAACGGGATCCGCCGGTGGCGCACCGCCTACGTGCTCTACGAGATCGCCGAGGACGTCAAGAATCACTTCCGACCGGCCAGCTTCGTCAAGTGGGAGCGGTCCTTTCTCTCCGGCGAAGAGACCGAGCCCATCCGGGCGCGGCGTGTGGAGGCCAACAAGACTCTCGGAATGATGCTGGAGCTGTGCGAGAAGCACGGCGCAAAGCTCGGTTTCATCTCTTTTCCGATCTACGAGCAGATCCTGCGGGACTATCCGGACTCGACCTGGCCCGCGATCGTGGCCGACGGGTGCGAACAGCGCGGGATCCCCTATCTCGATCTGCTCCCGGCCATTCGCGAGCAATACAGGAATCACGGGAAGTCCGTCTTTCTCCCGTACGACACCAACCACTACACCCCGCGCTGTCACGAGGCGCTCTCGGAGCCCGTTCTCGAGTTCCTTCGGTCCGAGAACCTCGTTCCGAAGAACGACGAGCGAGTCGAGATCTCCGGCTGAGGCGAGACGTGCCGCACGGACCCATCCTGCTGTTCGGTCTTCCGCGCTCGGGGACGACGTGGCTCGGGAAAATCTTCGACAGCCACCCGGACACGCTCTACAAGCACGAGCCGGAGAGCGCCGAGTCGCTGGGGGCGATTCCGCTGGTGCCCCCGGTGAGTGAGACCGAGACCTATCGTGCCGCCGTGACGCGTTACGTCGAGCGCATCCCGTCGATGACAGGGCCGCGTGTCGCCGCCAAGCTCCCGCTCTTCCCCAAGAGCTATCTCTCGGCACCGCGTTTCAGCGTGGTCAAGCTCAGCGCCATGGTCGCGAAGGCCGGCAGCCGGTTTCTACCGGGTCTGCCGGTGGTCGGTTTGCCACGATCGGCCGCGCCCGGTGGACCCCGGCTCGTCTGGAAATCGATCGCTTCCCTCGGCCGTCTCGGCGTGATCGCCAACGCGACCGGCGCCACCGCCGTCCACCTCGTCCGCCATCCGTGCGGCTTCGTCTCATCGATCCTCCGGGGCGAGGCGCAGCAACGCTTTACCAAGGACCGCCGGCGAAGCGTCAGTCAGGGCTTTGTCGAGCCGACGCTCGCGACGGCTCCGGCCAAACGGTGGGGCCTGACCGAGGACGGGCTCACGCGGTTGGACCCGATCGAGCAGATGGCATGGCACTGGGCGGCGGTCAACGCGAAGGCGATGGAGGAATCCACGGAGCTCGAGAGCTACGACCTCATCCGGTACGAGGATCTGTGCGCCGACCCGCTCGGGTCCAGCCGGCGTCTGTTCGAATTTGCGGGGCTCGCGTGGCAGGAACAGACCGAGGCCTTCGTCCGCAAGAGCGTCGCCCACGACAACCCGTCGTACTACAGCGTGTACAAGGACCCGCAGGTCGCGGCCAATCGCTGGAGGAAGGAGCTCGACGCCGAGGACGCGGCGCGGATCATGCGGGCCGTGGCCGAGACGCCTCCCGGTCGGCTGTACGCGGAGTAGGCGACCACGCGCCCCTGTAGACCGTCTCGTTCCACAGATCGAACATCATCAGGGTCCACAGGATCCTCTGGTGGTTTCTCTGACCGGCGAGGTGCTCCTTGAGCTTCTGCTCGAGAAAGCCGTGGTTGAAGATCCCGCTGCCCCGCGTCTTCTCGACGACGGACGTGATGACGTCCCTGAGGTCGCCGCGGAACCACGTGGCGACCGGGAGCGCGAAGCCCCACTTCCCGCGGCTCTTGATGCTCTCCGGGATCAGATCGTCCATGCTCTTCTTGAGGATGTACTTCGAGACGCCGTCGTTGAGCTTCAACTTCGCCGGCATGGTCGCGGCCAGCTCGGCGACCTCGTGATCGAGAAAGAGCGCCCGGGTCTCGAGCGAGTTCGCCATGCTCATGCGGTCGACCTTGACCAGGACGTTGTCGGGCAGATAGTGCATGGCGTCGAGATGGGTAAAGAGCGTGAGGTACTCGGTCTCGCCGTCGAGGACGCTACGCTCGACGATCGAGTAGCTGTCGAGACCCCCGAGCTTTTTCAGGAAGTCCGCGGAAAAGAGCCGTTGCTTGGTCGCCTCGCTGAGACCGACCGAGTGGTGGTAGACGTTGTCGAGCGGCATCGCCTGCAGAAATCTCTTCCCGCGGGCGGTGTCGGGTAAGCGATCCCCGATCCCGCGGGCGATGGCGGACCGCAGCCAGCGGGGAATGTGGGCCAGCTTTCGACGCCCGAGCGCGTGCGGGTAGCTGTCGTACCCCGCGAAGATCTCGTCGCCGCCGTCTCCGGTGAGCACCACCTTGACGAACTTCCTGGCGATCTCGGACACGATAAAGGTCGGGATCGCCGACGGCCCCCCGAAGGGCTCGTCGAAGTGCCACGCGATGCGCTCGACCAGATCGAGCGCATTCGGCTCGACCACGAATTCGTGGTGCTCGGTCTTGAACTTGTCGGCGACCGCGCGGGCGTATTGCAGCTCGTTGTACTTGTCTTCCTTGAACCCGATCGAGAACGTCTTGACGGGCTCGTTCATGACCTCGCTCATCAGCCCGACGACGACCGTCGAGTCGATGCCGCCGCTCAGGAACGCGCCGAGCGGAACGTCGCTGATGATCCGGTCCCGGATGGACCGGGTGCAGAGGTCGCGAAGCTCATGACAGAAGTCCGCCTCGCTCTTGCCGAAGTCGGGCTCGTAACGGACCTCCCAGTACGGTTTCGTGACGACCTGGCCGTTTTGGAACTTGAGATAGTGCCCGGGGCGGAGCTTCTGGATCCCTTCGAAGATCGTCAGCGGCGCCGGAACGCAGATGAACGTGAAGTAATGGTAGAGCGACTCGTGGTCGACGCGCTTCTCGAACCCCGGCAGCGTCAGGATGGACTTGATCTCTGAGCCGAACGCCAGGCCGGCGTCGGTCTTGGCGTAATGCATGGGCTTTTCGCCCAGGCGGTCGCGCGCGAGTAGAAGCATCTGCTTGCGCTCGTCCCACACCGCGACGCCGAACATTCCGTTCAGGTGTTTGAGAAATTCCTCCCCGTACTCCTCGTAGAGGTGGACGATGACCTCGGTGTCGCTGTTGGTCGAGAACCGGTGGCCCTTGGCCACGAGCTCCTCCCGTAGCCTCCGATAGTTGTAGACCTCGCCGTTGAAGACCGTCACCACGCTGCCGTCCTCGTTGAAGATCGGCTGGCTTCCGGAGACGAGGTCGATGATCGTGAGGCGCCGCATCCCCAGAGCGACATTGGCCTTGGTGAAGAAGCCGTCTTCGTCGGGCCCGCGGTGGTGGATCACGTCGCACATCGCCCGGACGGTTTCCGGAGAGGAGATGTCGTCGCGGCGCGTGTTAACGAATCCCGCTATACCGCACACAGGCGTGAACCCTCGGCCGCCGCAAAGGATCGGGGGGCGGCGGAACGATACCAGACCCCTTCAATGTACCGCCTGAGCGCGGAGCGGGCACCGCGAGGGTCTCGTACCCCGGATTTCAGAATCGTCATTCGCACGTTTTGCCCCTGGGTTCGTGCCCGAGCGTCCCGGCCCCTGATTCCGGGCCATTCGTGACGGGGCGGGGCGGGCTTTTCGGGGGCACGGCGTTTGCACGATGGGAGCCCCACGGCGCCCGACGTCTTTGCCGTGGAGCGGACAACTGTCACTGAAATGCGAGTTTATCGCTTGGACGGCACGAGGGACGGAATCGAGGGACCGCGTAGGAAAGAAACGGACCCGTCGGTTGTTACACGACGGGCCCCTTGCCCCCTGTGGGATGCTCTCTATAGTTGGGGGTACAGGGCGAACCCGCGATCCCGAGCAACAACGATGAGACACGCCAGGAGGAGCTACATGGTGACCCGAAGCGTCTGGGTAGGGATGGCACTCGCGTTCGTCCTGAGCGCGGGCGCCTCCGTGAGCGCGCAGGGATTCAACTACGTCGTGTGCGATGGAACGGAGGCCAACTGCCCCCTCTATCCGATCGACCCCGACGCGCCGATGCCCGCCAAGGGTGTCCGTTTCGCCGACCCCGACTACA
>JBFJTV010000049.1:0-10836 GCA_041625075.1 Candidatus Polarisedimenticolaceae bacterium
CGCGGCTCGAGTTCTATTCGACCACCCACGAAGGCCGGCAACTGATGCTGATGACGATCAGCGACGAAGCGACTATGGCCCGCATCGACGACTTCAAGCGCGAGCACGCGGAACGCGTCGATCCTCGCGGACGCCCGGCGGCCGACGACAACGCCGCACTCGCCGGCGCCAAGGCGGTCGCGTGGATGGCCTACTCGATTCACGGCGACGAGCTGAGCAGCGCCGACGCCGCCGCTGCGGTTGCCTACTGGCTCGTCGCGGGAACCGACGATCGCGCCAAGCGTCTGCGTGACAACCTCGTCATCCTGGTCGACCCGTTGGAGAACCCCGACGGCCGCGACCGTTTTCTCGCGCAGACGCGCGCCTTCGCCCACGCGCGACCGAACCCCGACAACGACGATCTTTCACACACGACCGTCTGGCCCTGGGGGCGGGGGAACCACTATCTGTTCGATCTCAACCGCGACTGGTTCGCGCTCGTCCACCCCGAAAGCAAGCGCAGCGAGGTCATCGCGGCGTGGAACGTCCAGCTGATGGTGGACAGCCACGAGATGGGCGCCAACGACACCTATCTTTTCCCGCCGCCGCGACACCCGTTCAATCCTTTTCTCCCGCCCTCGCAGCTCGACTGGCTCAAGCGGTTCTCCGCCGATCAGGCGGCCGCGCTCGACGAGCGTGGTTACGCCTACTACACGCGCGAGTGGAACGAGGAGTTCTTTCCGGGTTACGGGTCGTCGTGGGCCAGCTATCTCGGCGCGGTCGGAATCCTCTACGAGATGTCGAGCACCGAGGGCACGCTGGTCAAGCAGCGCCCGGGAACGGTGCGGACCTACGCCGAGGCCGTCGAGCACCACGTCGCGAGCTCGGTCGCCAATCTCGAGACTCTGGGCAACAACCGCGAGGCCGTGCTCAGCGACTACGTCGCCGACCGCCGCCAGGCGATCGAGGAGGGCGAGAAGGGCAGCGTACGTTACTGGATCTTCACCCCCGGCAAGCATCCGTCCCGGGCCGCGGCGCTCGCCAAGCTCCTGATGCGCCAGAGCATCGAGGTTCTCCGGCTCTCCGAGCCCGCGAACGCCCGCGATCTTCACGACGCGCGCACGGGAAAGGCCGTGGACCGCGAGCTTCCCGCCGGGACGTGGATGGTGCCGATGAACCAGCCGGCCGCTCGTCTCGCGCGCGTGCTGCTCGATCCTCATGTCCCGATGGACGCGACGTTCCTCCGTGAAGAACGCGAGTACCAGGAGCGCGGCAAGGGCACCCGCCTCTACGAGACCACGGCGTGGTCGCTGCTGTTCACCTACGGCCTCGAGGCCTACTGGTCACCGACGCAACCCGGCGGCGAGTGGCTCGAAGTCTCGCCGAGGCAACCGACGGGTTCGCTCGAACGCGGCGAGGAGGTCTACGGCTATCTCCTCGACGGTACGGCGGATGCGTCTATCGGTGCGCTCGCCGACCTGTTGCAGCGCGGCATCGCCGTGCGGGTTTCGGAGAAGCCCTTCGCCGTGGCCGGTCACAGGTTCGACCGCGGCGCCCTGCTGATCAAGCGTGAGGGGAACCCCGACGATCTCGCCGACCAGCTCGACGAGGTGGCGAGACGCTGGAGGGTGACCATTGCCGCGACGCCGACCGCGCTCGCCCAGGACGGCCCCGATCTCGGGGGCCGTCACTTCCTGCCGCTCGTCGCCCCCCGCGTCGGGGTGTGGACCGGGTGGCCTGTCTCGCCTCCCGAGTACGGCTCGATTTGGTACATGTTCGATCTCGGGATTGATCTACGATTCAGCGGCCTCGACCTGGGTCGTTTCGCCTCCACCGATCTGCGGCGGTACAACGTCCTGGTCTTTCCCCCGGCTCGTGCCAGCGCTTACCACAACGCCCTCGGTTCCTCCGGAATCAAGCGCTTGAAGCAGTGGATCGAAGCGGGGGGCACCGCGATCGGGATCGGGGGCGGGGCGGACTTCCTGGCCGACAAGGACCTCGGACTGACGCGGACACGGGCGCGCCGTCACGCGCTCGACCGCTATCCGCCGGTCGTCCTGGGCGTGAGCCCGGAAGACGTCGACCGCGGTGGTCCGCTGCGCGCGTCCGGAATCAAGGCGCCCGAACCGGTCGAGGACGAGGGCGACGACGACAAGGACAGCGGCAAGAAGAAGAAAGAGGAAACGGTCAAGCGTGACTCTCCCTACGACATCGCTCCGCTGCTCGGACCCGGGGCCAAGCCGTTCGCCGCGCGCGTCGAGCAGGGGACGCCTGCCTCGCCGGTGCCGGTGGAACTCGCGACGTGGCTCGAGCCGCTTCTTCCGTCGGGCGTCGACAAACCGACCGAGGAGGACCTCGCGGCCGCCGACGAGCGCCTCCGCCGGTTCCGCCCGCGCGGCGCCTTCCTCCGGGTCGATCTCGACCCCGAGAACTGGATCAACTGGGGTCTGGCAAACGAGATTCCCGTGTGGGTCTCCAGCGCCGACGCCTTTGTCGCCGAGCCGCCGGTGCAGGTGGCGGCCCGCTTTCCGGAAGTGGATCGGTTGCATCTCGGCGGGCTGTTGTGGCCCGAGGCCGGGGCGCGTCTAGCGCACACGGCTTACGCGACCCGCGATGGGGTCGGCCGCGGGCAGGTCATCCTCTTTCTCGCCAACCCGGTCTTTCGTGGATGGGTTCACGACAGCCGGCGCATGTTCGCGAACTCGGTGCTCTACGGCCCCGGCCTCGGCTCCCAATGGGCCAGCCCCTGGTAGGGGGACATGCCTTTGTTGGCGTTATGGTGCCATGCCTCTAACAATTCAAGGTTTCTGAGTGGCGTCAGCCAGCGAAGTTCGGCACGCAACGGACGACGGCACGATTCCCAGCGGGGCTACAATGGTTGAATCGGGTGGAGGCATGGCACCAAACGGGCAACAAAGGCATGTCCCCTATCGGGGGGAGGGGTGGTGATGCGGGTGGCCGTTAGCGTCGTCCTGATTGTCGTGGTGCTCGGTGTGGGCTGCGCCGGCTCCGGCGCCGATCCGGGGGACGACGATCTCGACCGCGAGATCCGTGCCGAGATCGACCGGGCGTGGGACGAGGTCCGCGAGTTCTGGGATCTGCAGCGCGAAGGCGAGGCGACCGAGGAGGACGACCCGCAGCCGGAGCTTGCCCGCGGGCTCTACGAGCTCTGGGTCGAGCATCCCGACACCGAAGCCGGCGAGCGCGCGCTCCAGGGGGCGTTTGCGATGTGGGGCAATACCGGTGACGTCGACACGATCCTGGAAGTGCTCCCGAGTATCGACAACGGATCGGAGCTCTGGGCGACGATCCTCAACAGCATCGGCAACGCTCACGGGCGAAGCGGCCGCTGGGAGGAGTTCAAGGAGCTCCGCGATTCTCTCGAAAGAGAGCTCACCCATCCAAAGAGCCGATCGGAGATCTTTCTGGACATCGCCCGCGAGCTAGTCCACGAGGGCGAAGAGGACAAAGCCCGCGAGTACTACAATCAGGTCATTGCGCTCGACGCCGAGGAGTTCTACGTCAAGCGCGCCAGAGGCAACCTGTACGAGATGGACTCGCTCGGCGAAGGCGACGGGGCACCCGGGTTTGCCGCCAGGGACATGGAGGGCAACCCGATCGACCTCGCAAGCCTTCGCGGGGACGTCGTGCTGATCGAGTTCTGGTCCACGACGTGCGGTCCCTGCCTGCCGGAGATCCCGCATCTCAAGAAGATCCAGGACGCCCACCGTGACGATGACTTCGCTCTGATCGGCGTCGCTCTCGACAACGAGGCCGAAGCCGTCCAGACGCTTCTCGATCGCGAGTCGATGAGCTGGCCGCAGATCATGGAAGACGCGCGGTTCGACGGCGAGATCAGCAAGAAGTACAACGTCTACTACATCCCGCGGTCGTTTCTCATCGACGCCGAGGGCAAGATCGTCGCCAAGGATCTGCGAGGGGAGAAGCTCGAGCAGGCGGTCGCCGAAACCCTGAACTGACGGCGATGCTGTAGAATGGGGAAACCGTCGACAAAGGAGCGAACAGTCATGGATTGGGGAATCGCCAACCGTCTCAACCGCATTCTGAAACCGCCCAAGGGCCGCTGCGTCATGCTGGCCGTGGACCACGGGTACTTCCTGGGTCCGACTTCAGGGCTTGAAAAGCCCGGTCAGACAGTCGAGCCGTTGCTCCCGCACGCTGACGCGCTGATGCTCACACGCGGAGCGTTGCGCCAGTGCATCCCGCAAGACTCGAGCATCCCGATCGTGTTGAGGGTCTCGGGCGGCACCAGCATCCTCACAGAACTCTCGCGCGAGGGCATGACGGTGGCGATGGAAGATGCGATCCGGCTCAACGCCTCGGCCGTGACGTTGTCGATCTTCGTCGGCTCCGAGGGCGAGCGCGCCACGTTGCTCAACATGGCGAAGCTCATCGACGAGGGCGAGAAGTACGGCATCCCCGTCCTCGCCGTCACCGCGGTGGGCAAGGAGATGACACGCGAGTCGCGGTACCTCGGGCTGTGCTGCCGCATCGCCGCCGAGATCGGCGCGCACTTCGTCAAGACCTACTATTGCGACGGCTTCGAAGAGATCGTCGAGAACACGCCGGTGCCGTTGGTGATCGCCGGCGGCAAGAAGGTCCCCGAGCGCGACGCCATCCAACTGGCGCACAACGCCGTCAAGGCCGGAGCCCGCGGGGTCGATATGGGACGCAACATCTTCCAGTCGGACTGCCCGGTCGGGATGATCCGTGCGGTGCGCGCGGTCGTCCACGACGACGCCAGCGTCGACGACGCCTACCAGATCTACTCGGACGAGAAGGAAGCGACCCGTGCGGGTGGCGGTGTACTACAACAACCGTGACATCCGTCTCGAGGAGCGCCCACGTCCCCCGATAGGCCCCGGCGAGCTTCTGGTTCGGATCGAGGCGAGCGGCATCTGCGGCTCCGATGTCATGGAGTGGTATCGGATCAAGAAGGCGCCGCTGGTCCTGGGTCACGAGGTCGCGGGCACCGTCGAGGAAATCGGCGAAGGCGTGACCGCGTTCAAAAAGGGCGATCGCGTCGTCGCGACGCACCACGTGCCGTGCAACACCTGCCGGTACTGTCAAAACGGCCACCACAGCCTGTGCGACACGCTTCGCACGACGACCTTCGAGCCCGGGGGATTCTCCGAGTACGTCCGGCTCCCGGCGATCAACGTGGACCGCGGGACCTTTCATCTTCCCGATCATGTGACGTTCGAGGCGGCGTCGTTTGTCGAGCCCCTCGCATGCACCGTGAGGGCGCAGCGGATCTCGGGTGTCAAGCCCCACCATACGGTCGCGGTCCTCGGGGCGGGGATGTCGGGCGCGCTTCACATCCTTCTGGCGAAGGCATCCGGTGTCGAGCGCATCATCGCAACCGACATCAGCGAGTACCGACTCAAGGGCGCATTGCGACTCGGAGCCGACAACGCGATCGACGCCACCGACCCGGACCTGCCGGAGCGCATCCGCGAGGCGGGCGACGGTCGCCTGGCCGATCAGGTCATCGTCTGCACCGCCGCCCTGCCCGCCGTGAAGCAGGCGTTCGAGTGCGTCGATCGCGGCGGCACCATCATGTTCTTCGCGCTCGTCGAGCCCGGAGTGACCTTTCCCGTGCCGCTCGCCGACATCTGGAACAAGGGGATCACGATCACGCACTCCTACGCGGGGCCGCCCGACGACATGCGCGCGGCTCTTGAGCTGATCGCGAAAGGAAGCGTCGATGTCACGGCGATGGTGACCCATCGCCTGCCCCTGGCCGAGACCCAGGAGGGTTTCCGTCTCGTCGTCGACGCCGGCGAGTCGCTGAAGGTGATCGTCGAACCGCAAAAGTAGGCCGTCGGAGCGACGCAAGAAGATCCATCGAGGCGCGACAATCGCTTCGGGGCGAGGAGGGCGCACGATGAGTCAAAACTGGCTGGTAGTGGCTATTGTCGGAGCGGCGGCCTTGTGCGCGCTTGTAACCGGCGCCGTCCTGCTGCAAACGGCGGCCGTGGTTTGGCAAACCTCAGAGCTGTCGGATCTGTCCGACACGATCCCGGGGCTGATGGATCAGTTCGTGGATATCGCGGTCGATGCCGGGTTTCACGACTCGGTTCTCCGTCCCGATGATCCTTTGCTAAAAGACCGCAGCATTCTGCTGAATCATGCGGTCAACGCGCGAACCGCGAGAGACATCGCCTCACGTCTCATCTTTCTCAACAGTGTGGACAGCTCCGCCCCGATCGATCTCTACATCTCGACACCGGGAGGCTGGCCCGACAGCGCCTTCACGATCATCGACGCCATGCGCTTGATCGATGCGCCCGTCAACACGTGGGCCGTTGGGGGGTGCTACTCCGCGGGTGCGTTGATCCTCACGTCCGGGACCGGGCGGCGGTTCGCGACCGATAACGCCATCATCATGATCCACGCAAACGCCACCGATTCGCTGGCACCCTATTCCTATGATCGGCTCGCGCGAGTCCGGTACGAGAACGCCTTTCGCCACGCGTCGGAGTTGCCCGACGCGTGGTATCCAATGACGGCCGACAGCGCGTACTACCTGAATGCGGAGGAGGCGCTGAAGTTCAAGCTCGTCGACGAGGTCGTCGCGACGTGGGCGGGCGACGACGAATGATCTCGAAATCAGCGGTCGTTTTCCGCGAATAGCCGTGACTTCGATCTCGAGGTCTACGCCGAGGGCAATCACGATCTGCGCGATGCCACGACGGGATGGCGGATCGACCACTGGCCGCGGATTCACGCGTGGCTCTCGGAACAGGGATTCACGAGATAAATACCGTTACAATCATCCCGCAAGGAGAAGCCATGCCCGAAAACTACGCGATCAACACCGACGTCCGGTTCGAGCCGCTGCACCTGATCGATATCCCGGCGATGGTGGAGGCGTGCGACCACTCGTGGTTCAATCAGACCTTGACCCGGGTCAACGACTGTGTCGTCCGCCTCGGCATCATCAAGGGCGAGTTCCACTGGCACAAGCACGACGAGGAAGACGAGTTCTTCTACGTTTTGGACGGCCCGTTCTATATCGATCTCGAGGATCGCACGGTCGAGCTCGGGGCCAGACAGGGGTTCACCATTCCTAAGGGTGTTGTCCACAAAACGCGGGCGCCCCAGGGCGCCGTGATCTTGATGGTCGAGGGAGCCGGAGTCGTCCCGACGGGTGACTGAGCGTTCTCGAAGGAGGAGATCATGACGGTAATCACAAGGATCGGAGTGCTGTCGGCCGGAAAGATCGCAGGGGTGCTGTACGCGGCCATCGGTCTCATCGTCGGCCTGATGGTTACGCTCTTCTCGCTGCTGGGAATGGCAGCGGGTACGGCGACCGACGCCCCCGGGGCCGCCTTCGGCCTGATCTTTGGCGTGGGCGCGGTGATTTTCCTGCCGCTTTTCTACGGGCTCCTGGGATTCATCTGCGCACTCATCTCGGCGGCAATTTACAACCTGGTCGCAGCCTGGATCGGAGGCCTGGAGATCGAGCTCAGACAATGACATTCACGACGCGTGGCGCGGGGGTGTTGCTGCTGGCGTGCTGCGCCGTTCTGCCGGTCACGATGGCAGAGGCGGCCAGTTCGATTGCTCCATACGATCGTTCGCGGAATGTCCCGGTCCTGCGGGAGGTGTGGGACCTGGTGAGCTCGAACTTCTACGACCCCGACCTGAACGGTCTCGACTGGGAATCGGCGCTGAAACGGTACGCGCTCGCGGTATCGAAGATCAAGACACGCTCCGAGTTCGCCGAGGTCGTCAACCGCATGATCGGTGAGCTGCAGACCTCGCATACGCGCTACTTCACTCCCGAGGAGCCCGAGTACTACCAGATTCTCGACATCTTCTCGGGATCGACGATCGGTGAAGAGCTGACCCGGGACTTTCCCGGCGGGCGCGTCGTCTATCCCGGAATCGGTGCCTTTACCCGTGAGATCGACGGCAAGGTCTTCGTCACGGGTGTCGTCGACGGGTCGCAGGCGGAACGTGCCGAGCTTCGGGTCGGCGACGAGATCGTCTCCGCGAACGGTGCGCCGTTCGAGGCCGTCAACTCTTTTGTCGGCAAGGTCGGGCACGAGGTCGTGCTCGACGTGCGGCGTACGGCCGACCCCGAACAGCGACTGGAAATCGCGGTCGTTCCCGAGTTGATCCAGCCGCGGGAGATGTTCGAAAAGGCTATCGCGGAGAGTGCCGCAGTCCATCGGAGAGTCGGCAAGTCCGTCGCCTACGTCCGGGTGTGGTCGTACGCGGGGCGAGAATACCAGGAGCTGCTGCTCGATCAGCTAGCCCAGGAGCCTATTCGGGACGCCGACGCCCTGGTTCTCGACATCCGTGACGGTTGGGGGGGCGCCGATCCCCGGTATCTCAATATGTTCAACGAAGAGGTTCCCACGCTGACCTCGTTTCTCCGCGACGGCACCGAGCTGCACTACGACCCGCAGTGGCGCAGACCGGTCGTGTTGCTCGTCAACGGTGGGACACGCAGCGGAAACGAGATCCTCGCGTTCGGTTTCAAAAAGTTCGGTATCGGTCCGGTGGTCGGCGGCACGACCGCCGGAGCGGTGGTCGCCGGCAAGCCCTTCATGCTTTCCGACGACAGCCTGCTCTATCTCGCGGTCCGGGACGTGCTCGTCGACGGGATCCGGCTGGAGGGTGTCGGCGTCGATCCCGACCATCTCGTTCCGTTCGACGTCCGTTATGCCGCGGGTAACGACCCGCAAATCGAAAGAGCACTCGACGTCGCCGCCGAGGCGGCCGTGTCGGGCGCAGGCTAGCTGCGGAGGGACACCATGAATCTGTGGTTCGTAACCGCGGCGGTGATCGCGACCGCGATCGGGCTGCTGCACTCGTTTCTCGGCGAGCGTCTCCTCCTCGGGCCACTCTCGCGTCTAGATACCCTGCCGAAGCTCATCGGGAGCCGGCGGTTCATGATCCGCGTTCTCCGCTTCGCCTGGCACATCACCACGATTCTGCTCGTCGGCATGGCGGCGATCGGAATCCTGATCGCCCGCCCGGGAACGATCGACACCGGACCCATCGTCACGGTACTTGCGGTGACCTATCTGGTGTGCGCGGCCGTCGCGCTGATCGGTTCACGCGGACGGCACTTCTCGTGGATGCTCTTTCTCGCGGCGGGTCTGTTGATGTGGGTGGGCGCGATGGGCTGATTCGGGGCGGGAGAACGGAGGAAGGCGGCAAGAGCCGCCCTCCTCCCGTCACCGGCTCGGTTACTCCGTCTTTGCCGTCATCGACGCGATCTGTTCCGGCAGGGCAAAGCGATCCGCCGGGAGATCGACGTTGTGCTCGACGCTCTCCGTCGTGATGATCCGCTCCTGCTGCATGACCTCGATCGTGGCCTTGTGCGCGATCAGCACGCCATCGACCTTGCGGTAGTCACTCGGCAACATGACCATCGGGAAGTCGCCCATCTGGGTCATCACGGTCATCTCGATCTTCGTCGGCAGGTAGGTGACCGCGTCGTAGCAGTAGACCTCTTCGTTGCCGAACTTCGGCGTCTGTCTGACGCTGTAGCACGGCTGGCCGTCTACCTCCTCGGTGCCGACGGTCTCCACATTCTCGAAGTTGTCACGCCAGTGGACGACACGGTCGAAGGTCGACATCTTCAGGAGCTCCGCGCGCTCGTCGCCCTCCTTGACGACGGGGCCCGACATCGTGCTCATCTCCCACACGACCTCGCCATCGGTGCCCTGCTCGATCTTCCCGAGGGCCTCCGACTCGATGACCGTGTAGCTCTTGTTGGGTCGGGCGGAGTAAACCGTGAGTGGCGCCGAGATACCCATCGCCGGGATCGAGAAGGAGCCTTTGACGACGCGATTCTCCAGCTTGTCGAAGGCCGCCTTGCCGCCGCTGGCCTTGACGAACTTGTCGAGGACCTTTTCGGCCTTCGGTAACGACTCCTGCGCCACGCTCGGTGTCGCCACGACAACCGCAGCAAGCGCCAGCACCGCAGCGAGAGCGATGCCTCTCATCAGACGCGTGGTTTTCGAAAGCATCATGGTTCGGTAACCTCCTTATTGACTTTATTGGCTTCGAATCCAGGTGATGGCGGCCTCCATGACGGGGTCCCGGCCCTCGAGCAGGGCCTCGCGCGTCGGAACGATCTCGATATCGGGGATGACACCGACGCCCTCGAGGACCTCACCGCCGGCCGACGTGTAGTTGGCGAAGGCGTACTGGAAGCCGTCGCCGTTGGGGAGCTTCTCGATGGCCGAGGGGAGTGCCGCTCCCATGCTCTGGCGTCCCACGACCTGAGCCCGGCCGATGTCCTGCATCCCGCCCGAAAAAATCTCCGAGCACGACCCGGAAAGCTCGTCGATGAGTACGACAACCGGTCCGCCAAACGCATTCGGCCTCGGGTTGACGACGATCTTGATCTCCGAGTCACGCAGCTTCATGGTGCCCAGATACTTGTTCTTCTCCTCGACCAGCCAGCCGGCGACGCCCATCGCCATCCCGGGCAGCCCGCCACCGTTGCCGCGGATGTCGATGATGACTCCCTCGACACCGGCTTTCACAAAAGAGGCCATGGCCTCGTTGACGACTGGCATGACGGTCAACGGGTCGAGCCACATGTTGAACGTGATGTAGCCGATATTGCCGTCCACGGTCGAGCTGTCGGCCCAGACGTGCTGGGGAGGTAGATGCCCGAACTGGCTCTTCTTCCCGCGCTCCTCGATGAGGCCGATCTTCATCTCGATCTCTTTGTCGTTTTGATCGACAAACGTCACCGCGACCTCTTCGCCGACCGCCCCGCGCAGCCTCGACGCGACGGCTCCTGACATGACGCCCGCCTTCCAGCTCTTGCCCTCGAACTCACCCGCGATGGTGCCGAGCCCC
>JBFJTV010000050.1:0-10632 GCA_041625075.1 Candidatus Polarisedimenticolaceae bacterium
CGAACGCCTCTCGGTAATCCGCTGCGAACCGCCCCAAGTGACCGAAGCCGAACCGCAGAGCGGTCTCGGTGACAAGGCCCTCACACGGATCCGCGGCGAGCAAGACCCGATGGACGGCCTCGAGCCTCCGTTGCCGGAGAAACGCCATCGGCGTGATCTGGTAGCGCTTGGCGAAGGCCCGGAGCAACGTGCTCGCGCTGACTCCGGCGGCCTCGGTAAGATCGGCCAGTGACACCGCCTCGGCGATATGCGCCATCATGTAGTCCTCGGTACGCCTGAGGTGAGTGCGGTCGCAACCATCGCTGGCAGGATTCGCGGTTTCTGCGGACGCGAAGCGCAGCAGAGCCGCCAGCGTATCCTCGGCTTCCCTCGCCGCGATAGGCGATCGCAACAGCGCGCCATCCTCCGTAAGATCGCGCCACACACGGCTCAGAGAGCGCCACAGCGCAAGCCCCTCGGGACTCCTGAGGGAAAGAAAGCCATGCCGAACCGGCACGGCCGTGTCTGCCGGCGAAAGCTGACTGCTGTACTGGTGAAAGTGGCTTGCATCGACCTTGAACACGAGGGCTGTCGCCGATTCCTCTGCGCGCAGGTGAAAGTCCCGATCACCCGGGCTCAGATAGGCCGTTCCCGCAGGGTAGCGAACGACAGCACCGCCATCGACGAGCTGATACTCACCGTCGAGGGTCATCGTGATGCCCACCTCGCCTTCGGGTCCGTGCATCACCTCGGCATGGTCCGGGCGTCCCATGAAGACGATGGCGTGCGGGAGACGAAAAACGCGAAAGGAGAACTCGAACGGTCCACCGCTGCAGGAGCGCGCCGAGATTCCGGGAATCAGCGGCGACATCCGCTCCGATAGGCAGTCAGGGTCGTTGGTCCTGAACCTCAGGATCTCGGGGCTCGTATCCGCGTTCCCCATGTCTGCTTCCACGCGTTTTCGTAGCATACCCCATCAGTCTGGATTATCCGAAAATCGTCACGCGAGAGAGCGCGCACGTCCTTTAGAATCAAGTCGATACAGGGTCCAACCGAGAGGTGTTGCCGTGAGAAACAACAATGGATTCTGTTCGTTTCCGGTGCGGACTCTGGCGGTACGCGCCCTCTTCGCCTCGTTTCTGTTGTTCGGGTTCGGGGCATGCGCCGGGAATCGAGACGCACCGCCGGACGCGGCATCAACAAAGCCTCCCAATATTCTGCTCATCGTCGCGGACGACTTAGGATACAGCGACATCGGTCCATTCGGGGGCGAGATCAGCACGCGCGTACTCGACGGACTCGCCCGCGAGGGCCTGCGATTCTCCGGATTCCACGTGCTCCCGACGTGCTCTCCCACCCGCGCCGCGTTGCTGTCCGGAAACGACAACCACGTCGCCGGGATGGGGGTGATGAGCGAGTTCATCTACCCGGAGATCGCGGAGTTGCCCGGCTACGTGGGTCACCTGGCCGACCAGGTCGCGACCCTCCCCGAGCTGCTGCGCGACGCCGGGTATCACACGTACATGGCCGGAAAATGGCATCTCGGCGAGGACGACGCGCAGAGCCCCTACGCGCGCGGATTCGAGCAGACCTTCACGATGATGCAGGGCGGCGGCAGTCACTGGGCGGACATGCGGCCACTCTCGCCGCCCCAGGAGATGATCTACCGTAGAAACGGGGAGAGGATCACGGAGCTACCGGACGACTTCTACTCCACGAAGGACTACACGGATGCCCTGATCGATTTCATCGACCGCAACAAGGACGACGACAGGCCGTTCTTCGCCTACCTCTCGTATACGGCCCCGCACGATCCGCTGCACGCGCCGGCCGAGTACATCGCGAAGTACAAGCGCAAGTACGACGACGGCTGGGACGCGTTGGCGTTGCGCCGGCTCGAAAGCCTCAAGGCGCTCGGCCTGGTGCCCGACCACGTCAACGAGTTTCCGGAGAACTTCCTCGCCAAGAACTGGGAGGACCTTAGCGTGGATCAAAAGCGAGAGTACGCCCGTGACATGGAGGTGTACGCGGCCATGGTCGAGTACCTGGACATGTCGATCGGACGGCTGTTCGAGTATTTGCGGGCGAACGCTCTATACGAAGACACGCTGATCGTGTTCTTCTCGGACAACGGGGCCAACGGGGCGCGCGCCACGGCGTATCCCGGCAACCAAGACGGCAGCTACCTCGCGACGTTCGACAACGAGCTCGACAATCGCGGTCTTCCGGGCTCGTTCATCGAGATGGGGCCGGGATGGGCCCAGGCGAGCTCGGCGCCTTTCAGGTTGTTCAAGAGCTTCACGACTCAGGGCGGGATCAAGTCACCGCTGATCATCAAGCTGCCTGGGGAGACGGCAACCGCGGGTCAATGGAATCGCGCGTTCCTGCATGTGACGGACATCATGCCGACCTTTCTGGAGGTCGCCGGGGCCACCTATCCGGAGAGTGTGAGCGGAAGGGCGATCAAACAGCCCATCGGCAGATCCATGATGCCCATTCTGAGTGGCGAACAAGAGAGCATTCGTGACGAGGACGGCGTGGGCTACGAGCTGTTCGAGATGAAGGCCTACATCCAGAGCGAATGGAAGCTGTTGCGTCTGCCGGAGCCCTTCGGCAGCGGTTCGTGGCAGTTGTACGATCTGGGAAAGGACCCCGGTGAGATCCACGACGTGTCGGATGATCACGCCGACGTCAAGGCGGCGCTGATCGAGGCATGGCGGGAGTACGCTGAGGAGAACGAGGTCTTCGACCACCAGGGCCGGTTCGACGCAATGTATCGAAAGGCCTATGCGGGGCGCTGACGATTCAGGAGGTGACCCGATGAAGAACAAAAGCTGGGTTCTATTCGCCTCAGGTTTCGCCGCATGCCTGCGCATGCCCTTGAACACCATCGCACGATCGCTCTTGGCCCTTGCCCTCCTGCTGATCTCATTTCCGGCCGGCGCGGCCGATAAGGAGCCGCGCGACCCGCGGTATCCGCCCGCGCGAGGCTTCGGTTATCTCGGCGGGTTCTTCGTCACCAGCATCGACACCACGGTCAGTGTCTTCAGCAACGATCTCCCGCTAGGAGCTCGTATCAATCTGAGCCGCGACCTCGGCTTCGGCGATTCGGAGACCGTGCCGCGCGCGGCGCTCGGATGGCGGTTCGGCGAAAAACATCTGCTCACGGGTGGCTGGTACAACATCGAGCGCGATAGCGGAAATGTCCTTGAAGCGACGATCCCGCTTCCTCCGGGTGAGGAGTTCCCGATCGGCGCCAACGTGGACTCCGCCTTCGGAATCGACCTCTACAAGCTGCAGTACACCTGGCTGTTCCACACTGACAAGCGGGTTTCCCTCGGGATCGGCGGGGGTCTGTACATCGCCGGGCTCGACTTCAGGATCGAGGCGCAGGGCACGGCCGACAGTAACCGCTTCGATGAGTCTCTCACCGCGCCTCTACCGGTTCTCGGCGGGCGGTTCTCCTACCGTCTCACCCCCCGTGCGAAGGTCACGGCGACGGCGGACTGGTTCTTCATCAGGTACGGCGACTCGTCGGGGGTCCTCGGCGACTTCCTGGTGATGTTCAATCACCGGACGTCCAAGCATGTGGGATTCGCCGGCGGATTGAATCTCTGGACCCTGAACGTCGATTTCGTCGACGACGATATTCTTCTGGAAGTCGACCAGGGGTTCGTGGGATACCTCGCCGCCCTGACCTTCCACTTCTAGGGAATACGGACGCGCGCCAGACTTTCTCGTGAATCGCAATCCACCACACACACGGGTTCGCGAGCCGTGAATGTCGTTGTACAGTGAGACAGGACTTCACGGAGAGCCCGTTGACAAGAAGCTTGTGGTCGAAGCTCCGCTCGCGGGCGATACCGGCGATCGTGGTTCTGTTTCTGGGCGCGATTGCGTTCCTACCCATCTGCGATCTGCATTTTGATTGCGGATGTAAGGCGCTGGGTTTCGGCGCAGCGGACCATTGCGATATTCACACGGCGGGCCCGCCCGATTGTCCGTGGTGCGCTCATTCCTCGACCGGGTACGCGGCCATGGTGTTCAGCGCGGGTCTCGGTCTGGCGGTCGTGTGGATGCTTCCGGTCGGCACCCGGACATGGATCGTCGCGGTCGCCGGAAGCCTCGCGTTACTGTTGGGGGCACTCGCCGCGGGGATCGTGACGTCTCTGTGGTTCGGACTACCGCCCCTCGCTGGTCTGTGACGGTCTCCCGGTGACCTTTTTTGTGCCTTCCATGCGGACGCTTCCGGTCGTACAGTGGGGGATCGGAGAGTTGCATGTCAGAGCTCAAGGTAGTCGTCGCGCCGGTCGGTAAGATGGATGCCGGCGAGGTCGAGGCCGCAGCGGCGCGCGTCTCCAAGGTGATCAATGCTCCCGTCGAGCTGCGTGAACCCGCTACGCTGACCCGGACCCACGAGGACACCGAGCGCCGGCAATTCAAGTCGGCCCCGTTCCTCGCGGAGCTGCGACGCGGTCTCCCGCGGCTCAAGGTGGTCAAGCGGGTCGGCGGCGAGGGAGAAAGTCCGCCGACGTCGAAGCCCGACGCGCTGATCTTCGTGACCGACGTCGATCTGTTCACCCCGCAGACCGAGGGCGTTCTCGGCGAGCTCGACGCCACCCACAAAGCGGCGCTGCTGTCGGTGCGGAGGTTGCGCGAGGCCTTCTACCGCCGCAAGGCCGATCCGGCAAAGCAGCGCTCGCGTCTGATAAAGCAAATTCTTCGCGCCGTGGGCTTGCTGCGGGGGCTTTCCGACTGCCGCGACCCCGCGTGCTCGATGTCGATGACGCGGACGGTGACCGAGATCGACCGCAAGAAGGAGCGCTACTGCGCGCCCTGCTGGCGTCACCTTTCGACCGGTGCGTTCCGGGTCTGACCGGACTGCGGTAGACTCTCCTTCAATTTTGGGTCGCGAGGGTCGAAAGATGGCTGCATGGTCGAGCAAGGTCGGTGACGTCATCGTTGTCATTCTGGGCGGGGGCAGGGGCGTGCGGCTCGGTCCGCTGACGCTCGGACGAAGCAAGCCTGCCGTGCCCATCGCCGGGAAGTACCGGTTGATCGACATCCCGATCAGCAACGCGCTGCACTCGGGCATGGATCGCATCTTCCTGCTCACCCAGTTCAACACCGCGTCGCTCCACCGCCATATCGTGCGGACGTACAAGTTCGACACGTTCTCGAGAGGGTTCGTTCAGATCCTGGCCGCCCAACAGACCCCCGCCGGGGAAAGGTGGTACCAGGGCACGGCCGACGCGGTGCGTCAGAACCTCGCGATCATCCGCGAGCTGCGCGGCGATCTCGTTCTCATTCTGTCGGGCGATCACCTCTACCGCATGGACTACGGACAAATGCTGCAGGATCACCTCGAGAACCAGGCCGAGATCACACTGGCGGTGCTGCCGTGCTCCGAGCAGGAGATTGCCGATTTTGGGGCGGTCCGGGTGGATGCGGACGGACGCGTCATCGAGTTTCGCGAAAAACCTCAGAACGAGAAGGAACGCGAGGGCATGGAGGTCTCGCCGGAGCTTCTCGAGAGCAAGGGCTTGGCCTCGGACCGCCCGTATCTCGCCTCGATGGGGGTCTACCTCTTCCGGAAAGACTATCTCGAGCAGTGCCTCGAAAACGAGCTTCACGACTTCGGCAAGCACATCCTCCCCGCGCAGGTCGACTCGAGCCGGGTGCAGGCCCACTTCTTCCCGGGGTACTGGAGAGACATCGGGACGATCCGGGCGTTCTTCGAAGCGCACATGGACATGGTGCGTCACGACCCGCCGTTCAACTTCTACGATCCCGACTGGCCGTTCTATACCCACCCGCGCTTTCTGCCGGGGGCGAGAATGCACGATGTCCACGTCACGCGCTCGATCCTCTCCGAGGGCTGCAGGTTGTCCGAGTCCGAGATCGATCAGTCGATCGTCGGGCTCCGGACGATCATGCACAAGGCCAAGGTCCGGCGGAGCCTTCTCATGGGGGCGGACGAGTACCGCATCCCGGGGCCACCGGGGGCGCCACCGCTCGGGATCGGGGCCGGGACGGTGATCGAGGACGCGATCGTCGACAAGAACGCCCGGATCGGAAAGAACGTCTCGATCACGAACGCCAAGAAAGCTCAGGAGGCCAGGGGCGACGGGTGGGTGATCAGCGACGGTATCACGGTGGTCACCAAGAACGCCGTCATCCCCGACGACAGCGTCATCTAGTTGGGGACGTCCCCGTTTAGAGGCCGAGGAGGCCTGCTTGGCCGTGGTAGAAGGCGCCGGCGAGGGCTCCGGTCATGAGCGTCGCGATGGTCGCCGCGATCAACGCCCGGATCCCGAGCGCGGCCAGGTCGCCGCGCCGCGAGGGCGCGAGCGCTCCGATCCCACCCACGAAGATCCCGACCGAGGCGACGTGCGCGAAACCGCAGATCGCGTACGACAGGATCAGTGTCGTCCGCGGTGAGATCGTCTTCTCCGCGGCGACTAGGCCGAGGTCGCGGTAGGCGACGACTTCGGTGAGGACGACACGCTCGCCGAGAATGCGCGCCGCCGCCGAGACGTCGGCGCCCTCGATGCCCAGCAGCCAGGCCGCCGGGATGAACGGCACTGCGAGAACGCGTCCCATGTCGATCACGCCGCTGCCGCCATCGACAAACAGCCCGGTGAACTTGGCGAGGGCCAGGTTGATCACGCCGACGACGCCCAGGACGGCGATCAACAATGCGGCGATCCCGACCGCGAGCCGCACGCCGTCCCACGCGCCGGTCGCGAGCGCCGCCATGACGTTGGCCTCGCGCTCCGACTCCTCGATCGGGGGAACCTCGCCCGCGGTGACCGGTTCGACGGTTTCCGGAAGCATCAACTTCGACGCGACCACCGCCGCGGGGATCGAGAGCACCGACGCCGAGATCAGATGCCCCGCGATATTCGGGAAGCTCGCGGCGAGGAACATCACATAGATGGCGAGGGTTGTCGAGGCCACCGTGGACATCCCGCAGGTCAGCAAGGTCAGAAGCTCGGAACGCGTCATGCGCTCAACGTACGGGCGCACCGTCATCACCGATTCGACGCCGACGAAGATGTTCGACGACCCGGCGAGGGACTCCGCGCCCGAGATGCGCAGCGTCCGGTGGAACAGCAGGGCGAACAGCCGGACCACGGGTTGGATCCAACCCAGGTGGTAGAAGGCGGCCATCAGCGCGGCAAAGAAGACCACGGCGGGGAGCACCTGCGCCGCCAGCACAAAACCCACGGACGGCTCTCCCGCGGCGGTCGCATCGCCGGGGTTCAGCGCCAGCGGTCCGAACAAGAAACGCGCACCTTCGTTACCCGCCTGCAACAACGCCACGACCACGCCGTTGATCCACGTCAGCGCCACCCGCATCGGCGGAAAGAGGAAGACCACGAAGCCGAGCGCGAGCATGAGGCCGCCGGCCCCGAGTGCCGTTCGCCACGCCACGGGCCGTTTGAAGCCGCCCATGGCCCACGCGCTCGCCGCGAAGACGATCCAACCGAGAAAGGAAGCCACGTTGAGCCAGCTCATCGGCCGCCTATTATGCAGCGCCGCCGGCCATCCTGACCGATAATGTCGAGGATGAAGAACCGCACCGCCTGCAACCGCGACTGCCCCGACGCCTGCACCATGCTGGCGACGGTCGAGAACGGGCGCGTGGTCAAGCTCCAGGGCGATCCCGAGCACCCGGTCACGCGTGGTTTCCTGTGTTACCGCACGAGCCATTTCCTCGAGCGCCAATACGATCGGGACCGCCTGACGACACCGCTGATCCGCAACGGCGCCGGTTTTCGCGAGGCCTCCTGGGACGAGGCTCTCGATCGGATCGCCGAGAAGATGCTCCGGATCCGCGCCGAGTCGGGCGCCGCCTCGATCCTGCACTACCGCGCGGGCGGCGCCATGGGTCTGATGAAGCACGTCACTGACTATTTCTTCGAGCGGTTCGGGCCGGTGACCGTCAAGTCGGGCGACGTCTGCTCCGGCGCCGGCGAGGCCGCGCAGCTCGCCGACTTCGGCGAGTGCGACAGCAACGATCTGTTCGATCTCCACAACAGCCGCACCATCGTGTTGTGGGGCAAGAACGTCTACGTCTCGAACGTCCACCTGTTACCGGTCCTCCGCGAAGCGAAGGCCCATGGCGCGCGGCTGATCCTGATCGACCCGGTCCAGCACCGCACGGCCAGGTTGTGCGACGCCTATCTCCAGCCGCGCCCGGGTGGGGACATGGCTCTCGCGCTTGGTCTGGCGCGAGTCCTGTTCGAGACCGATGCCGTCGATCCGTCTGCCGAGGATTACTGCGATCACCTCGGCGGCTTCCGGCAACTCGCGCTCTCACGCGGCGTCGCGGAATGGGCGAATCTCGCCGATGTGAGTGCGGACGAGCTTCGCCGGCTCGCGGAGCAATACGCCGACGGACCGTCCGCCATCCTGGTCGGGTGGGGGATGCAGCGCCGCCTCCATGGCTCCGCGACGATTCGCGTCCTCGACGCGGTTGCGGCCGTCTCGGGAAACGTCGGCGTCCCCGGCGGCGGAGTGTCGTTCTACTTCAAGCGCCGCGGGGCGTTCGACACCTCGTTCACGACGGGCATTGCCGGGGCGCCACGGGCCATTCCCGAGCCCCTGCTCGGTCCGGGGATTCTCGAGGCCGAGGATCCCGAGATTCGCATGGTCTGGGTAACCGCGGGCAACCCGGTCGCCATGCTTCCCCAGTCACGGACGACGGCGATGGCGCTCGCGACCCGCGAGCTGACCGTCGTCGTCGACAGTTTCATGACCGACACCGCGCGCGCGGCCCAGGTCGTTCTCCCGACGACGACGATGCTCGAGGACGACGATCTCCTGGGCGCGTACGGCCACCACTGGCTGATGGAGATGCGTCCCGTCGTCGCCCCGCCCGAGGGTGTGCTCACCGACTACGAGATCTCGCAGGCTCTGGCCGTTCGCGTCGGGCTGGTCGGCGATCTGGCAGACGACGTCGCGACGTGGAAGAGGCGTCTGCTCGGACAGGTCGCCGATCGCGGGGCGTCACTCGACGATCTGCGGCGGGGACCGGTCCGCAACCCGCTCGTTCGAGAAGTCCTTTTCGCGGACCGCCGATTCCCGACCTTTAACGGAAAGATCCAGCTCATCCACGAGGCGGAGACCGAGCCCCAGCTTCCACCGGCGGACCGCCCGCTCCTGCTCATGGCGATCTCCACCGAGAAAGCGCAGTCGTCGCAGTGGCCCGCGCACACCCAGACGGGACCGGCCGTCGCCGTGGTTCACCCCGATGCCGCGCCGGGTTTTTCTGACGGGGGTCGCGCGAAGGTCGAGTCGGAAACCGATTCGATGGTGGTCGAATTGAAGTTCGACACCGCGCAGCGACGCGACGTTCTCCTGATGGAAAAGGGGGGATGGATGCACGCCGGCCGTTGCGCCAACACCCTTATCCGCGCGCGCGCGACCGACGCGGGCGGTTGTGCGGTGTACTACGACACCCCCGTGCGGTTGAGCCCCATCGAGTGAGACGTCACTCCGCGAGAAGCCGCTCGATCAGGGTCTCGAAGGAACCCACGAGACGCCGGTGGGCTTCGCCCGTCGCGGGCCCCGAGAAACCCGAGTAGACGGCGCGAACCTGACCCGTCCCGTCGAGAAAGACGAACGTCGGGTAGGCGCGAACCCGGTCGACGGCGGGAAAGGCCGCCGAGGCCTTGTTCTTGTCGCTCAGACCCGCGAGCAGGACAGGGTAGTCGACCCCGTGGCGCTCGGCGTACAGACGCACCTGTCCGGCATCGCGTTCGTGATCACCGGTGACCTCGAAGGCGAGACCGACGATGGCAAGACCGCTCTCGCGGTAGCGCCGGTGGAGATCGACCATCGTCTTCGACGCGTCGTTGCAGTTGGGGCACCACGTCCCGAAGATCTCCAGGATCGTTACCTTGCCGTGGAGGTCGGCGTCCGCCAGCGATCGCGGGTCGCCGTCGACGTCGGGAAAGGATAGCTCGTCGAGCGCGACCTCGCCGGTCCAGCGGGTCAGCTCGAATCCGTCGGGCAGCTCGGCCTCGGGGTCGGGCCGGGCGGTCCACATCTCGTGCCATGAGTCCCGTGACCAGAAGTCGCCGGTGAGCTCGCCGTCGGCGCCCAGCGTCGCGTCGAACAGAAAGGCGTGCGCGCCGTCGAAGCACGACAGTCGTAGTCGCTCGCCGTTCCAATCCCCCGCGAGGTAGCGATAGTCCCCGGTCGTGGTCAGGAAGGTCCCGTGCACCGTGCCCGACGAGGGTGTCTCGAAGTCGGCCACGGCGGGGTTGTCGTCGCTCGAGAAATCGACCGCCCACCGACCCGTCAGCGCGTCGGGGTCACCGTGAAGAGTCGGGCTTGGCGAGAACCGCGTGGGATCGCCCCGCGAAGCGTGGAAGGGGAGCCTCGACCAGCCCGCGCCGGTGCGTTTCGACCACTCGCCGTCGAATTGCTCCCCCCGGCGTCCGAGCGTTGCGCGGATCTTTGAGTCGTAGTGGGGAAACGAGATCACGAGCTCACCGCCGTCAAAGCTCACGTCCTCGACGAGGATGCGCTCGAAGCCGTTGATGATGACCGCTTCAAAGCCCGTGTCCGACCGATGGATCTCGATCCCGAAGGGAAGCTCACCCCCCGGGCTGTCGAGCCACCCGCGCCACCGGCCGGCGA
>JBFJTV010000051.1:0-10410 GCA_041625075.1 Candidatus Polarisedimenticolaceae bacterium
AATCCAGAGTGTCCCTATTTGCAGGCTGAGGGTTGGGGGGGGAAGCAGGCGGCTGGCGCGGGGTCGCGGTCCTCAATGGGTGTCGAGCCGTAGGTGCCCTCGACGACGCCGTCGTTGGGGACGACCAGGAAAAAGTCCGCTGCACCGGGACCCTCCGGGATGGTCGTGCCGACCCCGGCGACGTCGCAGCGGTCCGGTTCGGGCACGATCGAGTCGTAGCCCGCGTTCAGGTCGCCGCGGTAGACACCGTGCGTTGCGGTGCCCCCGCAGTCCGGCTCCCACGCGAGCTTCAAAGTGCCGTCGCCGTTCTTGCCGACACGCAACGCCGAGGTGGCCGCGGGGCCGGCTCGCGTCGCTCCGGTCACGACGAGGCCGAAGACGACGTCCCAAGCCGGGTCGCCGCACACCTCGTTGAGCGCGTCCCACTCGCATCCCTGGGCGGTGCAGATAAGATCGGCGGCGGGGTGGTCGAGGTCGACGTTCCGGCAGGCGTCGTCGGGGTTCCCGTCGGTCAGGACCTCATGGGCCCCGACCTCGACAGTCCACGTTCCGGTTGCGATCCCCGCCCCAAGTGAGTCCTCGTCCACGAAGACGTTCTCGACGTTGTTGACCGAGTCACGCGACGGATCGAGCCCGGGATCGTCGCAGTCCGGCGTCTGCTCCGGCGGCCCGCTCCAGAGCGCGGTCGAGCTCATCCCCTCGAGCAGGCCCGCGTTGCCGCAGTAGACGCTGACGTCCCCCATCGCGTCCGGC
This sequence comes from Candidatus Polarisedimenticolaceae bacterium, assembly GCA_041625075.1. GTDB lineage: Bacteria > Acidobacteriota > Polarisedimenticolia > Polarisedimenticolales > Polarisedimenticolaceae > JBFJTV01. The sequence continues at coordinate 754 of JBFJTV010000051.1, forward strand.
GGAGAGATCAACTTGAGATCGAGATCGTTGATCAGCTCCTTGCCGGCCGCCGCGAGCGCCTTGGGTGGGTCGAGCCACACCAGCGTCGCCCGGATCTCGTCGGTCCCGGGGGCAACATCGAGCTTCCACGACCACGTCTCGTCCTGAGCCAGCGGGAGCTCTTCGTCGATCACGAGACTTCCGGGCGCGTGCTCGAGCGCGGCCGTGACGTCTGGCCGACCCCAGCCCTGGTGCATGCGGGTCAGGTCGGCGGCGCTCCCGGCAAACTCCCACGATCGCGCACCGTTGATCAACAGGGCCTTCATCGTCGCGGCGTGCGGCTGACGCTCGAAGACCGTCGCCCCCTCGGGCGCCCGGCCCCACGGGTTCGTTCCGGTCGCGGTGTCCGCCCACATCTCGAGGATCAGACCCAGCGTCCCCGCCACCTCCGGCGTCGCCGCCGAGGTCCCGGTGAAAGCCGTCGTGTAAGCGTTGTTCCACGTCGTCGTGTGGATGTTGTCGATGAAGTAGCTCAGATCGGGCTTCAGACGCCCGTCGGCCGCCGGGCCGACCGTCCCGCAGATGTAGTCGTCTTCGCACTGACCCGAGCTCCAGTCACAGTACGGGTCGGCGTTGCACGAGCTCGAGGTTCCGTGAAGCGTCGCGCAATCGTGATCGCACCACCAGTCGTCGGCCGGGTCGAGCGTGTTCTCGTGATGGACCCCGCCCACGCTCACCGCATTCTTGGACCACGCGATCACCGCTGCGTCTTGCGGGTTCCCGAGGTTGCCGTTGTTGTTCATCGCCTGGAAGATCGCCATGTCGAGCCGCCAGATCAACTCGTCCATCTCCCATGAGTCGACGGTGTAGCTCTCCCCACTTCCCGTGCCCCACGAGTTGCTCTGAAAGGACGCTTCGTAGGCATTCTTGCTCTCCTCGGTGAACGCGAAGCGGTCGCAGCTCCCGCACGTGACCTCGTCGAAGTCGGCGGCGATCCCCTCCCCGCATGGAAGCAACCCGGTCGCCTGCTCGACCGAGGCCCCGGCCGCGAAAACGATCCCGAAGGTGCTCGTGCCGTGAAACCCCGTATCCACCGGGCCGTGCAGCTCCATTCTTCCGGCGAACTCGGGGTGGTCGGTGTCGAACGCGCTGTCGAGGATCTCGGCGCGGACCCCGGTGCCGCAGTATGCGCCGACCCCGGGCTGTGCGACGAAGTCGGCGCCGGAGTCCTCGCGAACGATGTCCATGTAAGTCTCGGGCGGGTGCCACCGACCGACGTACTGCAGGTGATCGTCACAGGCGATCACCCGCAGCTGTTCGCGGGTGACCCACAGATCGATCACCGAGCCGTTACCCTTCGTCGTTCCGAACGAACCGCCCGTAGCGACCACCGCGTCGGCCAACCCGCCCTTGTCGCCAGGCCTGGCGATCACGGCTCGAACACGGCGCGTTTCGTCCACGGGCGTCGAGGTATCGGAAAGCCACGCTTCGAGCTCGGACTCGATCCGCCACGAACACTCGAAGGGCTCGACACGCGCGATGGACGGGAGGAGGGTAAGATCACCCGCGACGGCGGCGCTTTGACACCGCACGAGGTAGGCGTTGTCGGGGATGAAAGCGACCGTCTCGCACCCGGCGGTCTCGACTCGCCTGTGGAGCTCCCGGGTCCATCGAACGCCCGCCTGCACGATGAACAACCGGCGGTCCGGCGGCATCTTCAGCGCCGCTGCCGGCATCGGCTCCCCCGCGGCAACTTCGCCGGCTTCGAGCCGGAGCTTGGTCTCGGTATCCTTCGCGATCGCGGGCGCATCGCTCACCACGGCGAGCAAGAGAACAGCGATCGTCGGACTCGATCTCGTCAACGCTCCCCCCGGCAACCCGACCACGTGAATCAATTTCATTCTACAATGTGATGGTGACTTTCCCCCGTGAACACCGCGTCATCGCGGTCGCGTTGTTGTCCCTCGTTCTAGTCGCTTCCTGTGGTGGCAAGAACCTCCCTCCACCGGTTCCTCCCACCGAGGTCGAAGGCTACAAGGAAAAGGGCATGGCGTCGTGGTACGGCAACCCGTATCACGGGAGAAAGACTGCGAACGGCGAGCGTTACGACATGTATCAGATGACCGCCGCCCACAAGACGCTGCCCTTCGGCACGGTCGTCCGCGTGATCAATCTCGAGAACGGCAAGAAGGTCGAGGTGCGGATCAATGATCGCGGGCCTTTCAAGAAGGGCCGGATCATCGATTTGTCCTACGCCTCGGCAAAGAAGCTGGACATGATCGGCCCGGGTGTGGTCAAGGTAAAGGTGGTCGTGGTCAAGACCCCTTAGGCGGCAGCGCTCCACCATCCGACTCGGGAACGTGCATGTCGAGCCGGTCCGGCGATCAATCCTCCTTGACCATGCCCGGCGGGAGCTTCTTCCACGGGTCGCCGTCCTTGGCCGACTCGTAACCAACGTCGAACAGCCGGCTCATGTACTCGGGATCGAACAGCTCCTTGGATTCGGCGTCGAAGTCTCCGGGGATGTAGGCGAGATTGTAGTCCAAATTGTCCCGCGTGGTCTCGAGGTAGATGGTGTAGAGGTCCCCGATCCCCTGCGACCGGATCAGCGCGGAAACCGAGCGACCGATGATCGGGAAGAACTTGTTCTTGACTGGATTGAAATCCGTGTCGATCTTGGAGTTGCGGATCACGTAGACCTTCGGGGTGGTCGGCGATTCCAGCAGCTCGAGAACCTTTTCCCAATCGACACCGGCGGGGTAGAGAAACACCTGCGAGACCGCGCCGCCGTCGACGTGCATCTCGTCGTAGACCTCGCCTCCGACCTCGACCTCGATCAGAACCGGCGGGAAGGCACCCGGGATTGACGCCGAGGCAAGGAGGATGTCCCGGATGAGGTCCAGAGCGCCGGGGTGGCCGCTGTTCGCAATGGCGCCGATGCGCCAGATCACGGGTCGCATCGAATCGAGGTTGGTCGTTGCGACATTGAGGGCGCGGCCCTTGACGTGTTCGGCAGCGATGGCCTGCATCACGTCTTCATCGATCCATTGGTCGATAAGCCTCTTGAGCGGTGCGCTGCTCGCTCCAGCGTCGCTCGTCACGGTGTTGATCAGGTTGCGGTCCTTGAGGATGTCTTTCGTGGTGGTGGTCGTGTAGAGCTCCTCGAGGATATGGTCGTATCCGGGCCCCAGGAAAGCGAACGGAGCGATCAGCGCTCCCGTGCTGATCCCCGTCACGATCGTGAACTCGGGGCGAGTTCCTGACTCCGTCCAACCCTTGAGAAGACCGGCTCCGAACGCGCCGTTGGAGCCACCGCCCGAGATCGCGAGATACGATTGCGGCTTTGCGAAGACGGCGGGGTAACGCTTCTGCAGATCTTCTCGACTGGCGTTGTAGAACTGCTCGGCCCAGGGAGGAGGTTCGTCGCCCCACGAGCGGGCCCTCGGGAGGTTGAGGACCTCCGCCTCGGAGACGAGCTCCCCCGGCAGGGGCTTCCGCTTCGGCACGGAGACGCACCCGGCGGCGACGATCGTCGCTACCCCCACCAGCACCAGGATCCGGGCTGCACGACTCACGACGCGATTCTCCGCGAGAAACCAGTGAGTCGCGGAATTATAGCTCTCCTCCGATCAAGGGGCCGACGGCAGGTCCGGCTCCTGAGCCGGTTTGCGGTTTGCGGGTGGGACGAGTAGTCTGAGGTTTCCGAAGACAATTTCTGGAGCATTTGTTGGCGGTTTAGGAGGATGGAATGAAGTTTCGAGCGATTCTCGTTCTCGTCGTCTTGTTGATGGCGGCACCGGCCTTTGCACAGAAGGTCTTTATCGATTACGACAAGGAGTACGACCTCGATAACGTCAAGACCTTCGCGTGGGTCAAGACCTCCGAGACGTCTCTCGAGAACGCCGATCCGCTGCTACACTCGCGGCTGGTCAACGGCATCGAGTACTACCTCACGCAGGCGGAGCTCACCCAGGTCGCGGAGAACCCCGACGTCTACGTGACCTACCACACCAGCACCAAGGAAGAGATGTCGCTGAACACGACGAACTTCGGTTACGGCTACCCCGGTGGCTGGGGCTGGGGCGGTTACGGCGGGTACTACGGCGGTTGGGGGGGCGGCATGGGAACGTCCACGACGACCGTGAGCAAGTATGAGATCGGTACTCTGGTCATCGACGTCTGGGACGCCGCGTCGAAGAACCTGGTGTGGCGCGGCACGGCGACCAACATCACCGTGACCGATAACCCCGCGAAGATGGAAAAGCGCATCGACAAGGCTCTGGCGAAGATCGTCAAGCAGGCGGAGAAAATCCGAGACCAGAGATTGAAAGAATAAGCCAAGGGCGCCTAACCGGTCGCAACGTCGTGAATGGGGTCAGACCTTGAATCTTGCATGAGGTCGGTCCCAAATCATGCATGGCGTCAGCCCCTGAATCTTGCACAGGGCCTGATACACGGCGGAGGGCCGTTTCATGGCGAATGAAGAGCTACGGGCGAAGATCCGTGACCTGTTCATCGAGACAGGTCGAGCGCACCACAAGGCCTTCGAGGCGACCGACGGTGAGGACCCCGATTGGCCGGTGTGGTATGCCGGCTATGTGCGAGAGCGGCTGTCCGCGCTCCTCGATACGCCCTTTACCAAGAGCCAGCTGGTCGACTGTCTGATGTTCGTCGAGTTGGAGCGTCAGACGAGAAACCCCGACGCGGAGTGGGCGGCGTACTACGCCGACCATCTGCTCGAGCGCTTCGCAGCCTCCCCCGCCCCGGTGCAGGACTCGCTCGCGCTGTACTACTTCCCCCAGTGTGGTTACTGCAGCCGCGTTCTGCGGGCCCTCGACGGGCTCGATGTCGACGCCGAGCTCCGTGACATCCACGAGAACCCCGAGCACTGGGACGCGCTGGTCGCGGCCCGTGGAAGGGCGACCGTCCCCGTTCTGCGGATCACATCGCCGGACGGCGAGGAGCGGTGGATGCCCGAGTCGCTCGACATCGTGCAGTACCTCGAGAGGACCTACGGATAGCAGCGATTGCGACGCATCGTTCGGATGGCGGTCGGAGCGGTCGTCGTTCTCGCCGCGGTGCTCGTCATGCGGACCCTGAGGCTCGACTCCGTCCAGCCGGACGCCAGTCGCCCTCAGTCCGCGCTTTCCTGGTTGAGACAGTCGCTTGCCGAGCGGACGTCGTAGCAGTAGATCGCCCCGGTGGCGAAGGTGTCGGTCTGCGTTCGGACCGTGGGCTCGTAGAGGATCGACCCCATCGTGTTGCAAAGGACCGTGCGGTAGACGTGGTAGTGCGTCACGTCCGGCGATGGCGTGTATCCGGTCCAGTCGAGAACCGGGTTGCCCGAGGGGTCCTTGCCGACGAAGAGGTTGTTCCCGACGTTGCTCGGCACCGGCGGTGGCGGACAGAGGATATCGACCGGGATCCGGACGTCGTTGGTGTCCTCGTTCGGAGGCGACGCCGAGTCCTGGGCGCGCGCGAGATAGAAAAAGGTCGAGCCGCACTGCGCGGGTGTCAGGGCATCGAGATGGGAAGTGCCGGTGACACCGGCGGCGACACGGCTACCCGCATCGGGAACGAAGAACGGCGTCGTGCCGCGATAGACGTTGTAGGTCACCGGCGGCGAGGCGTCGGTGGCGAGAACCCACTCGAGATGCACCATGGGTGCCGAGGGGTCGGGGCACGCCGTCTGCTCGAACGCTGCCGTGAGCCCCCCAAAGACCGGAGGATCGGTGTCGGCGACGAGCGGCGACGCCTCGTTGCACCTCGTCGGCAGCGATAGCCCAACGTTGCCGCCCACGGCAAAGAGCAGATCGTTTGCGCCGTCGTTGGCGACGTGCAGCGTCAAACCGGAGCGACCACGGAATCCTTCAGCGGGACTGTCCTCGATGCAACCGATCGGGTCGCCGAAGTCCCCGGCCCAGATGTCGGTCGATGGATCGTACGCATCGACCGAGTTGAATAACCCGGAGTAAGTCCCGGTCCCGTCCCAGCCACCGACGAGATAGACGGTCCCCGACACGGCGATGGCCGCCGCGTTGGCCCGCGGCGTTGGGCTTGACGACGCTGCGGTGGTCCACGTGTTGGTGTCCACGTCGTAAATATGGGTGTCCGGTGACGGGTTGGCGCCCCATCCGCCGAGCTCGTCCCAGCCGCCAAACCAGTAGATGTTGCGGCCCACGACCGCGCAGCTTCCGTCGCTCACGCGCAGCGGCATGTCGGCGAGGCTCGTGAAGGTGTCGGTGTCGGGATCGTACGACGCAAGACGGGCACTCATCGAGCCGAGATTGCTGCTGGCGCCGCCCATGATGTAGATCTGGTTGTCCACCGTGACCGCGCACGATCCCCAGGTGCGCCCGCCGTCGGGGAGGCAGTCGTCGGGGGAGTTGACGCACGCGGCCACGGTCCGCCACGTTCCGGCGACCGGGTCGTACTCCTCGATGTCGCTGTGGGTGAATTGGTCGGTCGGGAAATCCGTCAGGTCCATCCCGCCGATGACGTACAGCCGATCCTGCCCGCCGAACTGCGCCACCGTCGAGGCGGGTGCGGCTCTCTTCTTTGCCATGAAGCTCGGTAGATTGGTCCACATGTCCGTCACCGGATCGTAGACTTGACCGGTGGAATCCGATCCCCACAGGAGCGACCCGATGAACCCACCCCCCGCGACGTAGATCCGGTTGTTGATCGTGCCCGCGCCATGAAACCCGCGACCGAAACCGAACGCACCGCCGCCGAGATCGGCGCGCGGCCCCCACGTGAACGCAAAGCCGTCGGTCACGGCGAGAAGAACGATCGTAATAAGGATAAGGACCGGGCGGATTCTCATGGGCAACTCCGGAATCGTCGAGGGCGCTCGATCAAGAGTTAGAGCGCATGACGTAGCGGGTCAAGCACTTCTTTCGTGTTCGGTTACGATAATGTCATCCGGGAATTGGCGAGGAGCGCGCATTCATGGCCGACGACGATATTTTCAGGCTCTGTCTGATTGTAGGATTCGCCATCATGCTGCCGGTCGGGCTGTTCTACCGCCTCCGATCGCTGGTTCCCGGCGAAAGACTCGATCGACGCCAGGAAGGCGTCCTCGTGCTCGCAACGCTTCGGCCGATCGCCCTGATGGGGATGGCGGGCGTCATTGCCTATCTGATCAATCCACGCTGGATGGCCTGGTCCGCCTTACCGCTGCCGGTGTGGCTGCGTTGGGCGGGAGTCGCGATCGGCTTCGCCACGGCGCCTCTGTTGATCTGGACCTTTCGCAGCCTCGGGCGAAACCTCACCGACACGGTGGTCACGAGACAGAATGCGACGCTCGTGACCCACGGCCCCTATCGGTGGGTGCGGCATCCCTTCTACCTGTGCGCCGGGATGGCGATCCTCGCCAACTCGCTGGCCATGGCCAACTGGTTCGTGGCCACGGCCGGGGTGCTGGCGCTCGCGGCGATGGTGATCCGGACCCGCAAGGAGGAGGAAAACCTGATCGAGCGGTTCGGCGACGACTACCGCGATTACATGAGGCGAACCGGGCGCTTTTTGCCCCGGTGGTGAGAACCCCCAAACGGCGGGGCTTGACATCCGGCGGGCCGTGATATAGGAAATAGGTATCTGGATTCCTATTTCAAGCTGGAGAAAACCGTGCAAATCACTGGCTGGATGGTCGAGAAGGCCGGGGAGCCGATGGTCCTCAGGGACCGCGAGGCGAGCCCCGGGCCGGGTGAGGTCCTGGTCGAGGTCGCCGGGTGCGGGGTGTGCCACACCGATCTCGGGTTCTTCTACGACGGTGTTCCCACCCGCCATCCCTTCCCGCTGACGCTGGGCCATGAGGTGAGCGGGACGGTGATCGAGTCGGGCGAGAACGCCGCCGACTGGGTCGGCAAGCAGGCCGTGGTGCCTGCCGTGATCCCCTGCGGCGACTGTTCCACTTGCCGTTCCGGGAACGGCCGTGTCTGCCCGACACAGATTTTCCCGGGGAGCGACGTCCACGGCGGCTTCGCCAGCCACCTGTGCGTCCCCGCGCAGGGACTGTGTGCCGTCCCCGACCTCGATGATGCCGCAACCAACCCGAAGGGTCTCGAGCTTCCGCTGCTGTCCGTGATCGCCGACGCGGTCTCGACGCCGTATCAGGCGATCAAGCTCTCCGCTCTGGGACCCGGCGACCTTGCCGTCTTTGTCGGGACGGGCGGTGTGGGCGGTTTTGGCGTGCAGATCGCCGCGGCCCTCGGCGCGAGGGTCGTCGCCATCGATGTTGTCGACGAGCGTCTCGAGGCGATGGCGCGATACGGCGCAGACCTCACACTTCGCGCGGACCAGATGAGCTTCAAGGAACTTCGCGGGGCGGTGCGCGCATTTGCCAAGGAACGCGAGATCCCGAGCTGGCGGCAGAAGATCTTCGAGACCTCGGGCACGGATCAGGGACAGTCGACGGCGTTCGGGTTGCTGGGACAGGGTGGATACCTCGCGGTCGTGGGCTTTACGCCGCGCAAGCTGGAGCTCAGGCTGTCCAACCTGATGGCCTTCGATGCCACGGCGCGCGGAAATTGGGGCTGCTTGCCCGAGCACTACCCGGCGATTGTCGATCTGGTGCTGTCGGGCAAGCTGGAGGTGGAGTCTTTCGTCGAGCGGCGCCCGCTCTCGACGATCAATCAAACGTTCAAGGACATTCACGACCGGCGGACGAGCCGTCGCGTGATTCTGATTCCGGAGGCCTGAGCCATGATGTTCAAGAACCACGATTTGATGCCGGATCTCGATTACGAAGGGGTTCTGTACGAGCGCCTACCGTTGCGTGATCCGAAAGGTGGCGAAGTCGAGGGACTGTTCACGGTTCGGATCATGTTGAACAATCCACGGCAGTACAACTCCTACACCACCGAGATGGTCAAGGGCGTCATCGCGGGAATGCGCCGCGCGTCCAACGATCGTGCCTGTGTCGCGGTGATCTTCACCGCGGTCGGCGACCGGGCGTTCTGCACGGGCGGCAACACCGCCGAGTACGCGGAGTATTACGCCGGCCGGCCCGAGGAGTACCGCCAGTACATGCGGTTGTTCAACGACATGGTCAGCACGATCCTGCACTGCGACAAGCCCGTGATCTGCCGGGTCAACGGGATGCGGATCGCGGGAGGTCAGGAGATCGGCATGGCCTGCGATTTTTCGATTGCGCAGGACCTCGCGGTCTTCGGGCAGGCCGGTCCGCGCCACGGTTCGGCCCCGGACGGCGGCAGCACCGACTTTCTCCCGCTGTTTGTCGGCATCGAGGCGGCGATGGAAAGCTGCACGCTTTGCGAGCACTGGAGCGCCCACAAGGCGCACCGTCTCGGCCTCATCAGCCGCGTGGTGCCGGCGCTCAGGATCGATGGTGATTACGTTCCCAATCCTCTCGTGAACACAGACCGGTGGCTCGACGAGCGCGGCAACGTCGTCCACGGAGAGCGCCGGACCGGCGACGAGCTCGCGGCAGCGAAGGACAAGCTGGCAAGTGGTGAGGTGGACCTCTCGCTGCTCGATCGCGAGGTCGAGTCGTTCGTCTTCTCGCTCGCGATGACGATGCCCGGTTGTCTGACCAAGACCATCGAGAGCGTCCGCAAGCACAAGCTCGAACACTGGGATCGCAACAAGGAGACCAACCGCGCGTGGCTCGGCCTCAACATGATGACCGAGGCGCGCGCCGGCTTCCGGGCCTTC
>JBFJTV010000052.1:0-10366 GCA_041625075.1 Candidatus Polarisedimenticolaceae bacterium
CACGGGAAAGTACCCGGCAACCTTGACCGTCGCGGGCACCGTCGCCGACGTCCGTTTTTGCGAGATGGTCTACCACGCGGCCGGCGTTCTGCGGGCCTGGCAAATGCTCGGCGACCTCCCGCGCCTATGGGACCGTCATCTTATCTCGCCGCGCGGCCTCGTTCCCTGGGACACGCCGAACGGTTACGAGGAGTACACCTCGGCGTTGGAGATTACGGGTGCCGGTATTCCTTTCCTGCCGAACAGGCCACGGCGGTATTACGGCTCCTCGGCGCACGAGTACTCGATGTTCCAGCTGGCAAGGTCGATCTACGGTCCGACGACCGATCCCTTCACCGCCGGTGAGAGCCTGTTCGATTGGGTCGTGGATCAGTGGATCAACGCAGTGGGTTACACCAGCGGCCGCACCCAGTTCCGATTGGATCATCCTGCCTGGCAGGCGGCGCACTTCTACTATCACACGAGCGGCGTACCCCGAACCATCATCTCCGGCCTGCACCGCGCGGTGGGGATTCCGGCTTCGAGCTCGGGCGCGGCTTACTTCGAGGGGTTGGGCTGGGTGAACATCGACCAGCATCGCGCGTACGGAAGCGATCCGCTGGACAATCCTTTCTACTACGACGGTATACCGCCCCCGACGCGCAACCAACCCGACCCGGACCCGGCGGACGACTTCGTGCAGAGGATCATCGATCTCTCCGCTCGCCCCCCTCAGACACCGCACCCCGAGGAGCTTCGGACCCTGTACGTCAACCCCTCGGACGTTTTGGATTACGGGGTGGACTACATCCTCGACCGCAGCACAGCGTTCGACGCCTATGTCTTGACGGTCAAGACCACGCAGGGCGGGCTGTTCTACGGTTCGACGGGATGGCCCCAGCGGGAGCGGGGCGACGCGCTGCTGCCGTTTCTTGCCGCCGCCCATGCTCGCGGCAAGAAAGTCTACGCCGGCTTCGGGACTCTGGCCGATCGCCAAACCTCCGAGGAGAACCCGGGGTGGCGGCAAATGCTGAACGAGGTCGGGTCGTACCCGAACCTGCTGATCTCGCCCTGCGTCCAGGACTACCAGAACACGCTGATCTCGCTGTTGCAGAACCTCATCGCAAATTACCCGCTCGACGGCATCGTGCTGTCCTCTCTGTACTACGGGCAGGAGTTCAGTGGTACCGACACTGTTGGACATCCCGACTGCCCGACCGGCACGGACTGGATGCCGGGGGTCGTGACCGATTACGCCGCCGACCTGATCGCCACGATCGAGACTGCCGATCCGACGCTCGAAACGGCCATCCTGTCGTTCCCCCTGGGGACCGAGAACAACTGGGGCGATCTGTCGCCCGCTACGACGGGCCATCAAGATCTGGCGGCGCTCTCCGGCATCGCCGATCACGTCGTGATCGTCGCCGTGGGAACGTACTGGGTTTCGCAAGTCGATCCATGGTGGGGCGACGCGGTCAGCACGTACCGCTCTCTCACGGGCCGCGATCCGTGGATCTCGCTGATGCTGGACGACGAGTGGGAGTACGGTCCGCTGTTCTACCGAGGTGTGATTCAAGAGGCCCGTGAGGCGGGCGTTTCCGGCATCAACTTCCACACGACGCTCTCGGTCATGGGCGAGCTGAGTCCCGCCCTCCCGCGATCCCTGTGGAGCACACTCGGCGAAATGCCTCCGCCCTGAGCCGCGGCTCTGTGGAAAGCCCAGCATGGTAAGGTTGCGGCAAATCGGGTCCGTCGAATCCGGAGGTTGCCATGAAAAAGAAGATCCTTTCCTGGGCGCTGATCCCGGCTCTCGCTGTCGTTCTTGCGATTGCTGGATGGAGCGCGGCCTCGGGCGAGTCCTGGACGATCCAGGCCGATATCGCCGAGGCCTGCAGCTGCAACGTGGTGTGCCCCTGTCTGTTCGGTTCACCCTCGACGCACGATTTCTGCGAGGGTAGCCGGCTGATCGAGATCAACAAGGGCCACATGAACGGAGTGCGGCTCGACGGCATCCCCGTCGTGGCCGTCTTCAGCATGGGGAAGTGGGTCAGGTACTACGTCGGCGGCGGCGCCACCGACGAGCAGGTGAAGGCCGCCGGGGATCTGATCTCGAAGTCGTTCCCGCCCTTCGTCGAGTGGGGCATCGAGTCGGTCGAAAAGGCGCCGGTGACGGTGGACCGCGGCAGGAGCCGGATGAAGTTCACCGCTCCGAACACGGTGGTCGACATCAAGATCGTGGAGGGTCGCGGCGGCAGGCCGATCACGATCCAGAACCTCAACGCGGCCTTCCTGGACGGCTACGTGCAGTGGGTCTCCGAGGAGAACAGCCACTCCCACGAGGGGGTGGAGTTCAGCCACTCCGGAACGAACGGGTTCACCTCGAAGCTCGAGACCGGCGGATAGGCGCCACCTCGAATCTCTCCGGTTCGGCAGAAATTCGGGCTTGACATGCAAGTAAATGCTTGCATATTATGTCGGAGTGTTCGATCCCACCGATCGCGTGTTCAAGGCGCTCGCCGATCCCGGCCGGCGGCGGCTCCTCGACGCGCTTCGGGACAGAAACGGTCAAACACTGAGCGAGATGTGCACGCACCTCGACATGAGCCGGCAGGCCGTGACCCAGCACCTCGCCGTGCTGGAGAAGGCCACGCTCGTCGCCGTGGTGTGGCACGGGCGGGAAAAGCTGCACTACCTGAACCCGGTTCCGCTGTTCGATGTGTCCGAGCGCTGGATCAAGCCGTTCGAGCGCGGGCGTCTCGGAGCGTTGCGGGACCTCAAACGCAAGCTGGAGGAGCGACATGAGTAAACCGGATTTCTCATACACCATCTACATCCGCGCCGCGCGCGAGAAGGTCTGGAACGCGCTGCTCGAGCCCGAGTTCACCCGGCAGTACTGGTTGCACGAAGCCGTCTCCGACTGGAAGGTCGGATCGACCTGGGAGCACCGTACGATCGACGGCTCGGAGAAGGTCTCCATCGGTGGCAAGGTCCTCGAAAACGAGCTGCACGAGAAACTGGTGCTCACCTGGTGCCGCCCGGAGGACGAGGACAACGCGGCACGGACCTCGCGCGTGACCTTCCGGCTGGCCGACCAGGACTGGCCGGGCGGCCCTTGGACATGCCTCATCCTCGAGCATACCGACTTCCAGGACGACACCGAGATGCGGGACAGCGTGAGCGGCGGGTGGCCGATGGTGCTCTCCGGGCTCAAGACGCTTCTCGAGGCCGGGCTCGGGTAAAGCATGGTCATGCCCGACCACGTTTGAACACCCGGCAGGCTTCGCATCCACGAGACCCGAAGGATTCGCTGTCAGGAACTTGAATCGGCTACCGCAAGTCGGCGAAACGTCGGATAATACCAATCGGGCACGTTGCTTCGGGGCTCGAAGATGATCCGACCGTCGAAGACGATCCCGATCCTGCTGTTGTGCGTGCTGACGGGCTCCGGCAGTGCCCTCGCACAGGATCCGGATTTGAACGCGGACGGCCTTCTGGACAGCGGCGGAACGACACCGCCGCCGCGGGGGTCGACACCGACGAGCATCACGGCGTCGCCCGGCGAGCTCATCGCCGTCGACTGGGACGTCGTTGACTCCCCGGTTTGGAGCATCGATCTCCCCAACGGGACGCCGACGATCATCGGCTATGCCGGTTTCACACGGCTCAACTCGCTCGCTCGGGATGACGAGGGGATCCTGTACTCGGCGGGGTCGCCGTTCGTGGAGGAGGGCGGCCTTCCCGCGGAGACGCTCATCGAGATTGACCCTTTCACGGGAGACGGGACGCTCGTCACGCAGCTCGCCTTTCCCGGCACCGATGCAGACGTCCGGGCGATGGCCTTCTCGCCGGGCAACGTGCTCTACGCGCTCCATCACAGACCGCCTCCCGGCGTCGTCGGGCCCCCCCACGATCTGTACGTCATCGATATCGGCACCGGCGCCGGAACCCTCGTGGGCGAAACCGTCGCTAGTTCGCAGAGCCTGGCGTTCTCGCCCGACGGGGTACTCTACGCCTACGACAGGATCGACGGGCTCGTGACCCTGGATCCGAGCACCGGTGCGGCTACCGACGTGAATCCGGCGGTCGGCGGCGAGATCGAGAACTTCATGCAAACCCTTTTCTTTGACGGCGACGAGCTGTTCGGTCTCAATCCCAGCGGTGTATGGTCGCTCGATCGTTCGTCCGGCGAGGCCGCCCTGATTGTCGAGGTCCCTAACGATTGGCGCGGCGCGGAGCTCCTGGTCGCGCAGTGCGACGTCGACGCCGATTGCGACGACGGTCTATTCTGCAACGGTCAGGAGTACTGCGATTCCAGTCTCTGCCGGGACGGCGCGCCACCGTGCCCGCCACCGTTCTGCGACGAATCCGAGGATACCTGCGAGGGAGTCATCGCACCGGTCGTGACGCCGCTGGGGATCGTCGTGATGGCGCTGCTGCTGCTGGCCGTCGGCTCGATCCTCTTTCGCAGGCTGCTGTCGTAGAGGCGTAGCCGCCCATCCGACAATTCGATCAAAAACGTCAGATTCTGGCGACTTCCTGACCGGTGAGCGGGGAGTAGTCGACGGAGCCTTCCGTGAGTCGTACAATGACTCCCGATGAGTCACTCATGACTCATGCGGAGATGGCGAACATGAAACAGCTCACCATCCGCGGGTTCGACGAGCAGCTCGAGAAGTGCCTGCGGCAATTGGCGGCCGAGCAACAGATCTCGCTCAACAAGGCGGCATTGTTGCTCATGCGACGTGGCGCGGGCCTCACCGAGCGTCGAGGTTCTCCCGGTCAAGTCGGGTCCGATCTCGACTCGTTCATCGGAGTCTGGTCCGACGAGGATGAGGCCGAGCTGCAACGGGCCCTCGAGCCGTTCGAGCAGATCGACCCCGGGCTGTGGTCGTGAGGCTCGCCCTCGACACGAGCGCCTACTCGGCCCTGATGCGGGGACACCGAGATGTCGTATCGCGGGTTCGTCGAGCCGAAGCGGTTTTGCTGCCGGCCGTCGTGGCCGGTGAGCTTCTCTACGGCTTCCGGTTCGGCTCCCGATTCGAGGAGAACGCCACCCGACTCGAAGCGTTCCTGGACGCGCCGTCGGTGGATCTGTTGCCCGTGAGTTTCGTTACGGCAGATCGCTTCGGCCTTATCGTAACGGCCCTGCGCGGGAAGGGGACGCCGATACCGACCAACGACATCTGGATCGCGGCCCAGGCGATGGAGGCCGGCGCGGATCTGCTCTCCTCCGACGCTCACTTTGGCCTGGTCGACGGGCTGGCGTGGATATCGTTCTCGCCGAAGGACGAGAACAGCGTCCACGAGCGCGTCCGGCTGTACCACAACACGCTGGATGCTGAAGACATCGGTGGAGGGCGTTCCAAGCCCATGATCCAGCAGCTTCAAGACAATCGTGACGACATCGACGAGCTCTGTCGCCGCTTTGCCGTCCGACGTCTGGAGGCGTTCGGCTCCGCCGTGCTCGGGGGATTCGATCCGGCGACAAGTGACGTGGATTTCCTGGTCGAGTTTCTCGACATCCCGCCGATCGGACACGCCGACGCGTACTTCGGGCTGCTGGAGGGACTGCAGAGCGTGCTCGGGCGCAACGTCGATCTCGTCGTGATCTCCGCGGTGAAGAACCCGTACTTTCTCGAACAGATCGAGCGCTCACGGACCCTGCTGTATGCGGCTTGAATCGAAGAAGTACCTCTTCGACATCCTCCAGGCCGCCAAGCGGATCCACGAGTTTTGTGAAGGGAAGTCCTTTGCGGACTATGAGGCCGAAGCATTGCTGCGTTCGGCCGTCGAGAGACAGTTCGAGATCATCGGCGAGGCACTTCGCCGACTCGGTGGAGACGATCCTGCGACCGCGGCGAAGATCACTGAAGGGGCACGGATCGTCGCGTTCCGCAATATCTTGATCCACGGATACGCCCAAGTGGATGATCGGATTGTTTGGGGTGTCCTGGAAACGAAGCTTCCGACCCTTGCCAGCGAAGTCGAGGCGCTTCTGGAACGGGACTCGTGACGGGGTTCTACGCCAGGTTTCAACAGGCAGCCGAGAGATTCGGCGAGCGCACCGCCATCGAGGTGCAGCGCCGCGAGGGTCTCGAGAGCTGGACCTACGGCCGTCTTCGCGCTAAGGCCGAAGAGCTCGCCTATCTCCTGTCACGCCAGAGTGTGGGTTTCGCTGATCGGTGCGCGCTTCTCGCCGAGGACGGTCCGCTGTGGTGCGCTGCCTACCTCGCGATGATGCGTCTCGGCGCCGTTCCCGTCCCTTTGGATACCACCTACACGGCGACGCAAATTGCCCGGCTCGTCTCCGACAGCGGTGCGCGAGTGATCGTGGTCTCGCCCGGTTTCCGAAAGAAGGCGGAGCAGAGCCGAGAGGAGAGTGCCTGCCCTGCGTTTCTGCTGGAAGACGAGACCCCGCGCCTCGACGCAGACCCCGCCGATGTTCCCGCGGCAACCGTCGAACCGGACGACACCGCGGTCATCGTCTATACCTCCGGAACGACCAGCGACCCGAAGGGGGTCGTCCTGACACACGGCAACCTGCTTGCCGAGCTCGACTCGGCCATGAGTGTCATCTCCGTCAACGAGGACGACGCCATTCTGAGCGTCCTGCCGCTGTTTCACGTCCTCGCCCAACTCGCCAATTTCCTGATCCCGTTCACGATGGGGGTCCGTGTCGTCTTTCTCGAGACGGTGAGTTCCGGAGATCTGCTACGCGCCTTTCACGAGCGAGACATCTCGGTATTCTGCTGCGTTCCCCAGTTCTACCACCTGATCCATCAACGCATCCTCGAGCAAGTCTCGCGGGGGAAGAGACTCCGACGACTGGCCTTCAATGCTCTGCTCGGGACGGCGGGGCTCCTTCGCGAGCGGGTAGGGATCAACCTCGGTCCGTCGCTCTTTCGTCGTGTTCATCGCGCCCTCGGCCCGCGCATGCGACTGCTGGTCACCGGAGGCTCGCGTCTGGACCACCGCGTCGGGCGCGATCTGTATCGTCTGGGTTTCAATATTCTCCAGGCGTACGGGCTGACCGAGTCGACCGGCGCCGCTACCATTCTTCGGCCCGGCGACCGGCACGTCGATTCGGTCGGTCAGACACTGCCGGGAGTGGAGGTCAGGATCGTTCCGGTGACGCCGACACCCGATGGCGGGGGCGAAAGCCCGACCGGCGAGCCAATCGGCGAGGTCGCCATCCGTGGCCCGGTGGTTTCCCCCGGTTATTTTCAGCGTCCCGACGCCAACGCCGTCACCTTCCGGGACGGCTGGCTCCACACCGGCGATCTCGGTTATCTCGACGCCGCCGGTCGGCTGTTCATCACCGGTCGGGCCAAGGAGATGATCGTCCTCGGGTCCGGGAAGAACATCTATCCCGAGGAGATCGAAGCGCACTACGCGCAGTCGCCCTACATCAAGGAACTGTGCGTTATCGGACGGTCCGTACCCGGCGCACCCTCATCGGAGCGGTTGCACGCCGTCGTCGTCCCCGACTTCGAGGTCTTACGCGAACGGAAGGTCTTCAACTCGCGGGACATGCTGCGCTTCGAGATCGAGACGCTCTCCTCGCAGCTTCCCGGCCACAAGAGAATCCTGAGCTACGACGTCGTCACCGAGGACCTCCCGCGCACCACGACGCGCAAGCTCAAACGGTTCGAGATCGAGCGACGGTTGGGTGCGACGCAGGATCGACATGCTGCTGCCCCGGCAGAAACGGATCGCACCGAGTCCGGCGAAGACAGGGCCTGGAGTGCGGACCCAGAAGTGTCGCCGATCCTCGAGTTCATCGGCGAAGCGACGCGCGCCCCGGGCAGAATCCGGAGGTCGGCGAATCTCGAGCTCGATCTGGGTCTCGACTCGATGGGGCGTGTCGAGCTGCTCGCCGCGCTCGAGGCGCGGTTCGGTCTCTCGCTTCCGGACGAGGTGACCAGCGAGATCCACACGGTCGGCGAGTTGGTGGACGCCGTGCGGGTCGGTGGCATCGGCGAGGGGCGCGAAGCGGATGGGCAGCTCGATCCGTGGGGCAGTCTTCTCGACGATATTTCCGACGACGATCCCGCCGTGGCCCCGATCCTCGTTCCACGCCCGGTGCTGACCGCCGTCGGGTTTCTCGCGTGCAAGCTGCTGTACGTGACGGCCTGGGTCCTGCTCGGTCTGCGTGTCTCCGGTCGCGAGCATCTGCCGGAGGAAGGACCCTTTATCATCTCGCCCAACCACCAGAGTTTTCTGGACGGCTTTCTGCTCGTTTCCACCCTGCCGTTTCGCGTGTTTCGGAACACGTTTTACGTCGGAGCGAGCGAGTACTTCGACACGCCGTTCCGCGCGTGGATCGCCCGGCTGATTCACGTCGTCCCGGTCGACCCCGACACGAACCTGGTCCGCGCCATGCGGGCGGGTGCTCACGGTCTGCGCCGGGGGAAGGTTCTCATTCTGTTCCCGGAGGGAGAGCGAAGCATCGACGCGAAGGTCAAGACCTTCAAGAAGGGCGCGGCGATCCTCTCCCTGAGGGTCGGCGCTCCCATCGTTCCGGTGGCACTGGACGGCATGTTCGAGGTCTGGCCCCGGGCCGCCCAGCCTCGTTGGTCGAAACTGCTTCCGTTCTCCGGGGCGCGAACGCGCGTCCGCTTCGGCCCTCCGCTGGAACCTGTCGAGGAGGGGCGCCCGGAGGATCCCTACGCCTCGATCACGGCGCGTCTCCGCGGAACCATCGAAGATATGCTCCAAGGGACCTAAATAGTCCGTTATCAAGAAGTTGAATCGCCGATCGCCCGGCTAGAATCGGGGAGACCTATGCCTGTCTGGGGTTGGGGGGACCGACCACCATGCCCGGCGACAAGAGACCGTCGAGGACCCAACGACCGACGAAATCGGACGTCGGGAATTCGCAAGGCTCGGACGATGCTCCCACGCGAAACCGACTCGGCGACTTCGAGCTCCTGAGCGAGATCGGCCGTGGCGGCATGGGTGTGGTCTACGAGGCGCGGCAGATCTCTCTCAACCGTCGCGTCGCGCTCAAGGTGCTGCCGCCGGGGCTCGGTCTGACCCCGCAGGCGGTGCAGCGGTTCGAGCGCGAGGCGCACGCCGCGGCCAAGCTGCACCACACCAACATCGTCCCCGTCTACGCCACCGGGAAGGACGACGGCTGCCACTACTACGCCATGGAGCTGATCGAGGGCCAACCGCTCTCGGACGTGCTGAAGGACCTCAGCGGCACCGGATCGAACCCGCTGATGGACAAGACGGTGACGCAGTTCGGCGAAGACGAGGAACCCACCGAGAGCACGCCCGATACCAGCCCCGCGATCTCCGGCATCACGAGCCTGTCCGACACGCAGTCGGGCGGTCGCAAATGGTTCGACGCCGTCGCCGGGTTGATCACCGAGGTGGCCGACGCGCTGGAGTACGCCCACGGCCGCGGCGTGATCCATCGTGACATCAAGCCCGCGAACCTGATGCTGTCGTCGGACGGCAAGCTGTGCATCACCGACTTTGGTCTGGCGCGGGTAGCGCAGGAGCCCGGGATGACGGTCTCCGGGTCGCTAATGGGCACGCCCGCCTACATGAGCCCCGAGCAGATAACGGCAGGACGGGTGAAGCTCGACCACCGCACCGACGTCTATTCGCTGGGGGCGGTGCTCTACGAGATGCTGACCCACCAGCGTCCTTTCCCCGGCGAGTCTCGAGAGGAAGTTCTCAGTGGAATCCTGACGAAGGACCCACGCCCACCCCGGCGGTTCAACCCTCGCGTCCCGGTGGATCTGGAAACGATCTGCCTGAAGGCGATGGAGAAGGACCCGGACAAGCGGTACGGCACGGCAGGGGAATTCGCGGGCGACCTCCGGCAGTACCTCGGTCACGGTTTGATCCAGGCGAGAAGGGCGGGAGTTGCCACGAGGGCATGGAAGTCGATCCGGCGTCATCCGGTTGCGGCGGTATCGATCCTGGCGGCCGTGATCGTGTTCTCGATCGGCGGCGTCGCGTGGAACGCGATGCGCAAGGCCGACGTGCCGCACCTCGTCTCCGAGGCCAATCTGGCGCTCGAGCGCGGTGACTACCGTAAGGGGCTCGAGGCAGCCGAACGGGCTCTGGAGCTACAACCCGGGATGCCGGAGGCCCGCATCGTGCGCGCACGTCTACTGCTGAACCTCGTGCGCTACGACGAGGTCGTCGCTGAGGCCCGCGCCATCCTGGACGAGAATCCCGACGACTGGGCCGCGCACTTCATCCTGGCCTACGTGTCCAAGGGAGGGAGCGCCAAGAACGAGGATCGACCCTCGATCCCAATGGCCGACCATCTCTCAGCCGTCGAAAGACTGGCACCCGAGAGCGCCGACGTGCACTTCCTGCACGGCTTGCTGGCGAAGTCGGAGAGCAAGGCGATCGAGCACTACAC